>JAQCNF010000006.1 GCA_028275165.1 Haloquadratum sp. | reverse complement strand
ACGACCAGTTGAGCCAGAAATCTCTACACCCACTCGATCGTCGAGTTATGCTGTTGGACGTACGCCAGATCAAGAGTCCCGTCAGGCACACCGATGCGTTCCCCGTGCTGTTCGACGATCGTCCGTTGCAGCACATCGCTTTCCGTCTCGAACTCCGGGTTCACCCGTAGCCGGTACTCTTCGTCGATGGTGAACAGGTCTCGATCGAACGCGGCGTGATGCGTCTTACTGAGCGGCAGCACGTTCCCCAGATCCGCACGGTGATCGGGATAATCACTCCACGGTAACACGTGCGCAACATCCAACAGCCCCGGATGGTCCACGCCGGACACTGGGCACGTCCGGTTGTACCGTGATAGAACCGTCTTATGAAACTCCGGATCCACCGTTCGTGCCTGCACCGTCGTCTTGTACACCCCTGCTGTCATTCCCTCAGTTGTCGTATCCGATCTCCACTCTGTGTCCGTCCACGACCCTACCGCCTCATCAACGAACTCGATCCCGCCATCCGTCAACCGGTACCCCTCGCCCTGCTTCTCAACACACCCGAGGCTCCGCAGCCAATTCACTCGCTGCAACGCCATATCCGTCTCCCCGCGAGTCCATCCCAACTCAGGATGCGTATCCAATTGCTGGTCGCTTATCCCCTCACTCGTCATCGGCCCTGCGGCTAATTCATACAGTAGGCTTCGCAGCCCGACGTTCCGCTCACACATAATCCGTAGCAACGTCTTCTCATCATAGTCGTCAGCGTACTCACGGCCCGGCTCACCAAGCACCCACTCTTGATCATCCTGCTTGATGAACCCAACTTGCTGTAGATACGACACACGCCGCATAATCGACTCTCGGCTTGACACCCGCTCGAAGGTCCCGCGATGCCACCCCACGAGTTCATCCGTCGTCGGACTATGCGACTCAACGAACTCCAGAATCGCATCCAACGTCGCAACGTAGTTCGTCGCCCCACCAAACATCGGCACGATGCTGCGCAGTCGATCAGGAGCCATAGCCACGACGTGACACACAAATCGTATGGATCTTTCTCTGAGGAGCAGAGCACGCGATATGGGTGTGTTTGTGTCGAATAAATACCGGCGTGTTGTCAGCAGCGATAGTGATCATCAGCTGGATTAATATTTGAATAGTACGCGACGGGAGATGACAGTGCACAAAGAATACTTATGTTAGTGACCTGAACCGGTGACTCGATGATTCCTTGGCGGTTATATCAGGAGTTTGGACGTGAGCTGGATGTGTCCAGCGAAACGATGCACCTCATCAATATATTGAGCGACGAAGGTTATCTCGTGGAAAACTCCCCACCGTTCTTGAATCTCGATATTCCGGACTCATTTGGGACTCGACGGGTGTGGCTTAAACAGCATCCCACGAAGGGGATCACGTTTTGTAAGCGCCACTACGGATCAGAGGCAGCTGTTGCCGCCGCGATTCATTGTGTTGCTGCAGAGGTGAACAGGTTCAGTGACGGGGATAACGCCACCAGCTTCAGTCTCCTTGCGTCGCATATTGATTCGTTCCTTGAGGATATCAAAACAGAGGTAATCGAAACTGAGGTTGAACGTGTCAGGGCACATTTTGATGCTGATTCGGTAACTGACTCGTTGTTTGGTCATCTTGGAGAGTCAGACGAGATGCGGCTCAAGCGCATCGAACGGGCGGATACCGCTGAGGAATCCGCCTATGACTACTGTGACAGCTGCGGGGACGAGCTCTCACAATCGTTCCAGTATCGCTGTGACAACTGCGATGCTCGATTTCCCGGATGGCCGTCAGTGATCCGTGCGGAAAGTGAAGAAGAGGGCAAGTCGCGATGGCGTCAGCAGCTAGATGTCACGGTCATACATCAGAATCGAGGGAAAAAGTTCCTCGTTCTGCGGGCAAGCAAGTCATTACCGGGATGGGTTGAGGCAGGGGGACGCATCGGTCAAGTCACAGACGGAAGCCTCAGATCTATCGGTCGGGTCGTGAATACTGACGATAGAGATATTCAGGTGGATTATGGTAATTCACCAGCGGCAGGATTCAGTGAGGGGCAGACGGTCACAATCTGCAGCTCGGAGTCGAATATCGTGAGTACGCAACAAGCGGGGTTCCTATTTGAATCTCGCCGGGACTTCAGCGGTTGGGTGGATGCTGAAAACCCGAGTGCGGCTGTCAAGACGCTCGGGACGAACGCATCTGAACTAATCAAGACACTGGATAATCCTCCTCTCAGCAGTGGCGGTACTGGCACGCCCGCCAGCCGACAAGGTATCGGTGACTTTGAGCTTGATACGTCTCAGCAGGCAGTTCTTGAAGAAGTTCTTGGCCTGGATGAAGGCGATCTGTCAGTCGTCGTCGGTCCGCCAGGCTCGGGGAAAACCGAGGTGATTGCAAAGGCTGCTGACGAACTAGCCAGAGCCGGCGAACGTGTGTTAGTCACCTCACACACCAACATCGCCGTTGACAATGTTGTTGAGAAACTCGCATCACAGGACCGGCATCGAGTAGTCCGGGTCGGCCGACCGGAGAAGCTCTCAAAAGGCTGTAAGGAACTGATGCTGTCAAAAGTAATGGCTGACAGTGACGATGAAACAGTCGCAGAATTACTCGACAAAGTCGAACGGCTGGAATCGAAGATCAGCGAGCTCAACAACAACACGGGAGCGACAGGGGAGGAACTCGATACAAAACAAGCTCACTTGGCAAAGGCCCGGAGGCTGGTCAGACGGCTTCAAAACAAAGCCGAGGCTGAATCAACCAGAAACGTCGATATCACGGGCTCCACGATCGTTCGTTCGCAACTCGGCGGATTAGCGAACGTTGACTTTGACACGGTGATTATCGACGAAGCCAGCCAGATTACAGTCCCGATGGGGCTGTTAGGAATGGTTAACGCCAAAAAATGGGTTGTGATAGGGGATCATAATCAGCTCCGACCAGTAATCAAAACCGCATCTACATCGGACGGGAGCCCCCCCGAAGATGCCTCACTCTTCGCATTCCTCCGAAACCGGTATCAGCACGAACAGTGGCTCGAACACCACTATCGCAGCCACGAAGACATCATCGGCTTCGCACAAAGCCACATCTATGATAATCAGATCACGATCGCTGATGATTGCCCAACCTCCTCCGTCACAGATCCCGACGAGAGCTACGATTCGAAAGCAGCCGCAGTTACTGATGGTCCACCAGTGACTGTCGTAGATGTCGATGGAGAGCAGGCGTGGCGCGCCCAATTCAGCGGCTCGGTAAACCCGACAGAAGTCGAGGTCGTTACCGAACTCGTGAATGCACTCATTCACACCGAAACGGTCGCTCCGGATGAACTCGGCGTAATTACACCGTATCGCGGCCAACGAAGCCTGATCGCAGACGAGCTCACCGAATTCGGCGAAGTTGAGATTTCAACTGTCGATGGATTCCAAGGCCGAGAACGTGACGTGATCGTATTTAGTGCGGTCAACACTAAACGCGGCGGTCTAGAGTTCGCTGGGAACGCCAACCGGTTCAATGTCGCGACAACACGGCCAGAGCAGCGGTTCATTATGACATGCAACCGGGCGGCGATCCAGGCGAACGCGCCAGGCGGCAATCTACTTCGAAGATATATCAACTACGCCAGCACGAATGGCGCTATCTTCGAGTGGGACAATGCTGAGTGGGCTGCTGGTATGCCTGGAAGTGACATCACAATCTCGACGTCCAAAACGAGTAGTACACCGACATCGACCTCACAACCGCGGTCAGACAGTCCCACACCTTGGAAGAAAACAGCGTTAGGCAAGAGCGAGTATATGCGGGTTAAAGACATTGTCCGTCTCTCACCGACATCAAACCAGGAACTCGCCGATACGTGGGATATGATCGATGGCAGAGAAGCATGGACCTACCTGATACAGGAGCTGCCAGAGTACTTTGAGCGAAACTCAAATCAGAAAATCCAGCCGACAGGCGCAGCCCGCAAACTCATAAATAGTTGACTATAGGCTATCCGCGGCGTCGAGGGTGGCAGGAACGTGATCGTCGATACTGTCGGATCTCTCCGAGCCATATTCGTTCCAAACCGGCTAAATTTGGAATTCGGAAGTATGAACCGCCGACAGAACTCAAAAACAGGTCTTGTATTCGAGAACACTTTATCGGTGAGGAGTTACCAGATCGGGTGATAGTTGCTATGCTTGGTGTGAACCCTTCTGCAGTCGCGAATGTATCAAAGGACTACCGAATCACACGTGAAGGAAAGTATCCGAAGCTCCACGATAGTAAATGGCTTTGGAGAAACTGGAAAGATGAACTCCGAACTATGACAGAAAACGGTGAAAAAGCCGGTGGCGCTAATAAAATGACAGTGCTGAGATGGTTGTTCAAGCACGACATTTTATAACTCGAACGTCCCGCGATGCCCCCCCTACGAGTCCGCCCGTCGTCGGTGTATGTTATTCAAGGAATTCAAGAATCGCATTTAACATCTCAACGTACCGTGTCGCCCCCCAAACATCGGAAAGATGCTGCGACGTCGATTCGGGGCCATAGATTGTCCTGAGTGTCACTTGTAGTTACGAAAATAGACTCTTGCGCCGACTCACAATGTACCTATCCTCGGAGTGATTGTCAGTCTCGTCTGTATCCTGTGTCTTGTACCTCTATCGGTGGCTGTGATCCACATTCAATTGTCATAAGATCTCTCGTACTATCGAGTCGTCGGTGTACTTTGTTATCGCTTTTGCAGCTTGGTCACTCGATCCGGTCTCACAACGGATTAGATAGCGACCTAGCATATGAGCAAGTACAACCAGTACGGAAGTTTGACGATCCCCTCGCCAAGATCCTCAAT
>JAQCNF010000005.1 GCA_028275165.1 Haloquadratum sp. | reverse complement strand
AAGAAGCCTTCGGGAGCAAGTTCAAAGCCTGCAATCTCTACTGGTAATATAGGCCAGTCTTCTGGTCTAGTGCGATGGTTTACTCCGAGTGTGTACCACGCCACTAAGTCTTCTCCAACGATGTTCCTATCATCTTGAGTCCATTCACGAAGACCGGTTGGATTATCGTTTTGAGTTGGATACTCACCATCAGCATACATCTCATCTTCACTGTAGGGAGTAACCCAAAAGTCGTTATCTAAGAATCCTGCTCGCCTGTGCGCAGGCGATCCTGGCTGCATCGGAGATTCAACGTTCGTGTGTGGTTGAAGTTTATATCCTGTATTATATCCATATCTATTTGTCTCGTTCGGGTTGACAAACTTCCAGTAGCGCCCCCTGTTTGGATCTATATCCATACGAGCTTGTTGCTCAGTTTCTAACAGTGTTTCTTCCATATACCAGCCTTGCCCTGACGGGTTTTCCGACTCTTCATGAGTCCATGCCATCGTGTCAGCGGGCTCATTGTGTACCTCATACACGGAGTTTTGTGTTCCATCGATATCAAAGTCCAGCCGAAAATTGAAATGGTGTTGATGGAGTGCTGTCTTAATTTGCGGAGCAGCAACTTCATAAAACCCACCAGTGTCGTCGGCATCTGTCCCTTTCGGTACCACGCCATTTGAGTCAATGCCAGTCAGACGGACCTCTGTCTCAATTCTCCCGTCTTGGTAGAAATAATAATAGAACGCATAGTCGTAATTATACACGGTTGCTATCTGCGATAGAACAAGCCGTCTTCTCCGTCTTACCTCGGTGTTTCCCTTGCGAACCTCTGTATGCTTCCAGAGAAGGCCATCGTCTTCTTCATGCATACAGATCGCATTAGGGAACTCTATCACCTCTCCATTGCGGTCGTTCGTGACTACATCAAAGTAGTGCATTTCACCCAAGCAGTCACAGCCCTCATCGAGGGAGTTCACCATCCGACCGACATTGAATTCGCCTATATCAAGAGCATTTTTCCAGTTGTGGTTCGGATCGACGTCTCCATATGGAACTGCCATGGCCGAAGCTGCCATACGGTCTAAGATCTTTCGCTCTTCACCGTCATCATTATAAGTGATATCATGAATCACTAATCCTTCTCGGTCAGTCCAGCCTACCCTGAGTGACCATTTTTGCCACTCCACCTTATGACCGTCAACTTCCCAACTCACTCCCTCCGGTTGCACAACGTCAAGATGTTCCCTGTCATCACGGGTTTCTACACGATCTGACCTGAAGTCCGCGCGCTCGGGCGGCAGTGGATTGTTCTCATCAATAACCCCATTATCAACTACCTCAACAACTTCCATCTCGTCCAAGTCAATAAACGCATGAATGCCCTCAAGCGGTCGGGAGTATGCGTTATCTCTCTCGTCGCGACCCACCCAAGAGAGGCCGCGTGCAAGGCGCAGGTCCTCAATTCCATCTGGGACAAACTCACTCGCGTTTACAGGCCATGGATCGACGATAACATTATCGAAGTTCTCCACACCTCTCTTTCTTGCTGCCTCACGAAATGTTTCATTCTCAATAATGGCTTGCTCAGCTTCCCGTACGTCCATATCTGGGATGTGCGGAATGGCATCTTGAAGATGATTCCAGGACTCAACCTCTCTGTTGTCCAACGAGACCACAGCCTCATAGGTTTCTCTCTCGGTGAAATTTCTGAGCACGACCCCAATATTCCGCTCAAATGGATCGTCCTCACTCCACTCCTCCATTTTTTTCTTTGATGGTTCAATAGGCTGGTAACTGTAAAATCCGAATTCCTCAGTCACATCATCCTCTTGTTTCAGTATTTCTGTTGTCGTCCTGATTTCCTCCTCGGTAAGAGGGTCAAGCGGATGCTCAACTTCAGGAGTTGCCATTTGCGACATACATAAGATAACACTGAATGTTTAATAATAAGATTTGGGATATAATTTGTTTTGCGAGCTATATGATCGTTAGATATCAGAATATGATGAATATAGTTGAACATTTGAATGAAGCAATTCACATAACTACAATAAAATGGAATATTAATATCTTGAGGGAAAAATATATACGTGTTATTTTAGAACGAGTAGTTGCATGTATACAGCGAAATGCTGCCCAGTATCGTGTACACGGCAGTATTTAACGGGGCATGAGTTGGATAAGAAGTTGAACAATATGAATCATTTACGCAGTATATTTTCAATAGTAGACACAAAAGAAAAGATCATACAGTTCGTGATCGAACACAGCCGGACTGATACCCATGCCGCCAGTGAAAGGAGGGTTGAGGCTCAATGAGTGAACTTCTGTTGCAATCAATAGAAACCACAGATGTAGAGGCATTGGTTACCGGAGTAAATCTGATCTGGGTGTTCGTAGCTACTGTGCTGGTGTTCTTCATGCACGCAGGATTCGGGATGCTCGAATCCGGTCAAGTAAGATCAAAGAACGTCGCAAATCAGCTAACTAAGAATGTTCTCACCTGGGGAGTCGGAATAATCTCGTACTTTGTGATAGGTGTCGCTGTTTCTGGTATAATTGCAGCGATTACCAGTGGATCTGCAATAGGCAATGTTTTTACACATCTGAGTGATGATTTCTCAGCGACCAGCTGGCCGGGGATTCTCTTTGCCGGGGCGTTTTCAATGGTCGCCGCTTCTATTGTCTCCGGTGCAGTAGCAGAGCGGGCTCAATTAAAAGGATACATCACATATACTGTATTCGTAGGAGCACTGATTTACCCAGTGGCAACTGGCCTTACTTGGGGAGGGGGCTTTTTAGGAAGCTTAGGGTATAGTGACTTCGCGGGTGCGACGGTGGTTCACATGGTTGGTGGAGTTTGTGGCCTCGTGGCAGCATACATCATTGGACCACGTAGAGGGAAATTCGATGACGATGGAAGCTCAAATGTGATACCAGGACACTCACTACCATATGCAGTTCTGGGAACACTAATACTGGCGTTTGGCTGGTATGGATTCAACATTGGGACAGCGATCAATGTGTTTGATCCTGCTGCTGCATCAGAAGGTAGTATAGAGCTGGCGGACTACGCATACGCCGGAAGAGTGGCAATTAATACTGCCCTCATTATGGGCGCTGGTAGTGTCGGTGCTGCAGCAGTCGGTCTGTTTCGTTCAGGCAAAGTGGATACCTTAATGACAGCAAACGGGCTGCTAGCAGGTCTTGTTAGTGTTTGTAGTATAGCGAACATGGCATCTTGGTGGGAAACGCTCATTATCGGCCTGATAGCTGGTGTACAAGTAGTGCTGGTATTTGAACTGCTTGAGCGTGTAGGTATTGATGACGTATGCGCGGTTTTCCCTGTTCACGGATCTGCTGGCGTTCTCAGTGCATTAGCCGTCCCGTTTGTGAGTCCGGCTGCATTTTCACTGAGCCAACTTGGAATTCAGGCACTCGGCATCATTGTTCTTGCCGCCTGGGCAGGAGTCATCACCGCATTGATATACGGTGGATTGGACGCAATTGGATGGGCCAGGGTGAGCGAAGATGAGGAACTTGAAGGTCTGGACGCTGCGGAACATAATGTTGAGACATACCCTGAGTTTGGAGAAGAATTAGTTGGAAGCTCTACACCAGAGGGCGCAATCTCTGATGGCGGTGAGGTAAGCGACGACTGATATTAAACGGCGTATGTCACAGTATATGATGGTTTCTGTAACAAGGCCAGACAAGAGGAGTCAGGTATAGTATCTGAATTATTCAGCGATTTGTGCTCATAGATGATCAGATACTTTATTGTCGCAATGAGCGCAGAGTGCTGAGTAATTAACTAAAATGAGATTATTGTACATCTAAAATGATACAGTTACCAGTGAGAGGGGCTATATCTCTCATTTGCTGTGTGGTTGTTTACTCTATCCCTGCAGTAGCGCATGTTGAGCAAGAAGCCGCATTTACTGGTATCAATGCCAAGATCCTCGTTTTAGTGGCGGCGAGTTTGAGTGCCAGTTTTGGCTTCTTTGCTCTTCTGCTACACCGCAATCTGAATGATCACTTTATTACGAATATTATTGAGGAATTATTCGGTCCCTCTATTGTTTTCGTAGGTATTGGAATATTTGCATCATCGGCAACTCATCAATCAACGGCAACTTTTCTAAGCGTTATCTTGGGGGGAGGCATCACTTATATAATCGCGATTCAAGATATTGAAATGAGTTATCTTACTCTCAGTATCGTCGCAATCGCGATACATAGATTTCTTGAGGGAATAGCCTTGGCGCCGGCGTTTGCTGAGAGTTCAACAATAGGTTACTCATCAGGTGTGATTTTGATGTCACACTTTGTAATTGAGTGTATCGCAATTGGCGGGAGCGATGGTCACAACCGTGCTCAGGCGGTTATTTCAGTTGTTTCAGTCTCAATCATCTTTGTTTTTGGTGTGTTACTGGGGGGATGGGTTATCAGTGGTTCAAAAGGAGAAGTACAATCACTGGTTGCGAGTTTTATAAGCGGTATATTGATCGTTTCTGGAGCCGAAAAAATCCTCACCAGTAACGCAGTGTTGTTGATCTTGAATCGACATACATCATAGCGTGAAGTACCTCGCAAGCCCCGAGTTTTCGCTGCTTAATTTTTGCAGGCTCAGTCTCCGTCCTCAAGGAGCAACGCAACAAGGCGAGGCGAGTAAGGAGCGCAGTCGAGCGAGGATACAGCCGTCCGCTATTCTGATACTACAACAGAAACGGAATACAACAGAACAGTTTTGATTTTATTTTTGATTGCCCAATATAGCAGAGAGAGGACTGGGCTGGGTAAGGACATTCAGAGTCCGCTATCCAGTCTCGCGTGATGAACCCTCGGGCGACGAGACCGCTGCACAGGTTCGTGTCCGTCTCAAAAACGACTCAGAAACCTCACCCTCACCGAGCGAGTCCACAAGACGAGCAAAGTCGGGTTGGGGGAGTTCATGCACCATTACCGTCGAGAGAATTTTCATCCCGTCTGGGTCTTCCTGTGAAGGATCGGCTGGAATTAACACCCGAACACACCGCATGTCCGTGAAGCTCCTCCACCAGCCCCCGTCGCACTGCCAGTGTTCTTGAGAGGGGCCACATTCTCACTTCGATTTCTATTTCCAATCTGTCGAACGACCACCAGAGGAATTGAGTTCTTCAGCTCCATCTATTGTTTATCTCTGGCCGTTCTCACGTCGGGATGTGGGAATTGAATGTTCCCGAAGCTGTGGCCTTCACGCTCTTGCAGAGAAGTGGGTGAGACCCAAGGCGTCATCACGGGAACAGAAATCAAGGATTTTCAATCGGGAACGACGCCCACTCGGCCTGTTCCGCCTATCTTTTTTCAAGGCGAGAATCCCGCCCTTTAGGGCGGGCGTGAAGCCGACAACTCCTACATGTGCCTCCGTCGGTTGCAGGCCGAATACTCCACGACTGCAAACCTTTATTAGAATTGGGTGTGTAGAAATCAGTACGGCCAAATGAAGTACAACCTCGAAACTGGGTCGCACACGGTCTACGCGCTCCAATATCACTTCGTGACCGTCACGAAGTACCGCGCAGACCTCCTCACCGACGAGATAGCCGAACGTATCGGTGAGATTGCCAGCGACATCTCCGAGGACTTCGGCGTGAACATCCAGAACGTCAACGGCGGTTCCGACCACGTTCACATCTTGTTCACGGCGAAGCCAACGACCGACCTCACCAAGTTCATCAACTCACTCAAGGGCGTTACGTCCCGCAAAATCCGTGACGAGAACCCCGAGGTTCGCCAAGCACTTGACAAAGCGTTCTGGCAACCGGGGTACTTCCTCGCTACCACCGGCCAAGTCAGCATCGACGTACTCATGAAGTACGTCGAGGAGCAGTAGCGTGTCTCCGACCGTCACGAAGACGTTGCAGGCGACGTTCGCGCCACCCACCACGCACAAGCAGTCGAAACTCAACGACCTGCTCGACACGTACCGTGACGGTCTGCAAGAGGCGTTCGACGCCGGGGCGAGTACCATGTCAGCGGTGAGCGACATCGTGACGCCCTACGACCTTCCGTATCAGGCCAAAGCCGCGCTCTGCAACTACGTCCCGAAACTCCGCAAGACATACAACGCCAAGGAGTTGGACGACGGCCACCCGATACGGCTCACCAATCAAGCCGCGAAGTTCGACCACTCCGCTGAACGCGACTACGAGTTCACGTGGTGGGTTCCGCGTCCCGGTCGGGGGACGAACTTCTGGATACCGCTCCGCATCAATCCCGAACAGGAAGACCTCTGGCACGACCTCGTATCGGAGGACGCGAAGGCGGGTGAGATACGGCTTCAGAAACACCGGAAGAACTGGGTACTGCACGTCACCGTCGAGTACCCGGTTGAAGAACCAGCGACGGACGGTGACGCCACGCACATCGGCTTAGACATCGGAGAAACCGCCCTCATTACGGGCTGTGCCCTCAAGGACGGTTCTCCGACTGACCCGTTCGTGTGTAGCGGAAGTAGAGCGAAGCATCTCCGCAAAGAGATGCACACGACCCTGAAACGCCTCCAAGAGCGTGACGCATCCGAGTGGCGGATTGAAGACCGCTTCTCGCACTACCAGAACGCGCTCACCGACATCGTGGAGAAAGCGTCTCGGCAGGCCGTCGAGTACGCCATACAGTTTGAGAATCCGGTGTTGGTGATGGAGGACTTGACGTACATCCGTGAGCGTCTCGACTACGGGAAGTACATGAACCGTCGGCTTCACTCGTGGGCGTTCGCCCGACTGCAAGGGCGCATCGAGGACAAGGCGACGGAAGCAGGCATCCCGGTCGAGTACGTGAATCCGGCGTACACCTCGAAGACGTGCCACTCGTGCCACCGTATCGGTCGGCGGGACTCACAAGCCGAGTTCCGGTGTCCGAACGAAGACTGCCACGTTTCAACGTTTCAGGCTGACATCAACGCTTCCGTGAATATCGCACGACGGATTGACCCGTGGGGAGAGAGCGTCCCGCTTGACAAGGCGGAACGCGATGACTCACCTCGGGATGGGAGCGGTTGTGACACCGCCACGACTCACCGTGAGAAGAGCGTACCAGCGCAGATGACGCTCACGGCCTACGAAGAGTCGAAACCCTCTGCCAGTGACGACTGACTGGTATTCCCCATGCGTGGGAAGCCTCGCCATTTACGGCGAGGAGGATGTCACAGATAACCATTATTTGACAGCGCACAATGATGATAATTCATCGAACACAGCTTGTTCACTGGTCAAAATACTGGTTTGGCGATTTCTGTTGTGGGTCTGATATCGCTCACGCTGTCTCTCTACTGCAGTCTGGCATCACAAGGAGACTTACGCCGATTTCGACTCCTGGTGCGCCCAGAAACGGGCAACCACATCACCGATATCCTCATACTTAATCGATGTAAATTCCCGTTGCTGCTGTGGCGAAAGGTATTGACGAAGATTCGTGTCCTCGCTCGTCCCGTAGCGCTCATCTGCAAGGATA
This sequence comes from Haloquadratum sp., assembly GCA_028275165.1. Classification (GTDB taxonomy): domain Archaea; phylum Halobacteriota; class Halobacteria; order Halobacteriales; family Haloferacaceae; genus Haloquadratum. The sequence continues at coordinate 5,852 of JAQCNF010000005.1, read as the reverse complement.
CGAACTCCCGTTTCTTCGACGCCACGGATCACACGCCCGACTGACTGCCGTACTCTCCGTGTCGATGGAATGAGTCGAGCTGCTTCTCGGCCACTTGTCTCATCAACCGCCCGCTGGTATGCAACCTCTACTGCGTCCATTTCTGAGCTTGGTGGAGCCAGTGGGACGCCAATCGACAGGCACGTATGCAGCTTCTCTCCATCAAAATCGACACCTTCAGTGATTGTACCGCGTAAACTAGTACAGAGAATCGCATCACCCCCCGTAAAGAATTCTTCTAATAATGTATCCGTCTCGTCGGCAGTGCTCGACTCATCGATCAGGCAGCGCTTTTCGTGTGACAACGTCATGAGGTACTCGTGTACCCATGCAGCCTCGCTGTAACTTGGCATTGCAATGAGGATATTGCCATGCGTTCGTGCCACTTGTGCAATTACCTCAGCATATTGTTTGCGTGTGTTGGTCATTTCCTCGCGGACGATTTTCTGTTCACCACGATTGCTTTTCGTGAACTTCGGAAGGTCAGCAACGACTGAGAGCCGGTTCTCCGGCGGGAATCGAAGCGGAAATCGGTCGAATGTTGTCGGTCGGGTTTCAATATCCGCAGTCATTTTATCAGTGATTCCATTCATTCGGATCGTTGTGGTATCGTCGACAGGTTGTATCTTGTTGTCAAGTGCACCCGCACGTGGGACTGCATCGATTCCGATTGCCTCGCGGAACGGGTCTTTTGGGCGCAGGGTTGCACTCATCAGGACTCCACTCCCAAGTTCCGCAAAGACTCTCCGTAGCTCGCGTTGTGGGATACAGTTGAACAGACGCAACTCTGGTGTCCAGTTCTCTACCCAGGCAGGAAACCGATCTGGGAACGATGTCTTCTGTGATGGAATCACGCAGGCTTCTGGATGATACACTTCGTGAGGTGCCTGCGCCCACTGCCGAAAGAACGCCCCGACTTCCTGACCTTGTGGTGTCCGATCAAGGATATCAGACTCTGCGAATGCATCGAAGACGTCTTCTAATCGATTCATGATCCGCTCTGCACTTTCCATCACTGAGACTGAAGCGGACTCATGAGTGTCGATCGTGTTTGTTAATTCATCGCCCCAGTGGAGATTGTTCGGGTCAACCATCGACCGTGCTTCGCGACCCTTTAATTCTGAGTCTGTCTCTCCGAATCGAAGAATTGTGCCAACAATATCAATCTCTTCGCTGGCCTCGATAAGTTTCCGCTCTGCAATATCCAACAGCTCCTCAACAGCCCGTAATTCCTCGATCTCGATACCAGTCGTTCTCAACTTCGCACCCTGAGTGACTATCTCCTGTGCCAGTCGTGCACCGGATTGACTAATATCAGGGGTTGGACTCTCAGTGAGATTCCCCTCTGCATAGTGGCGCGCGATTCTGATATCGTTGCGTGCTTTCGTGAGCGTGTAGAGGTCGATCGACGTTGAAAGAGTATCTCGGCTTCTTTCCTCCAGTTGATGGGCCTCATCGACAACCACGATGGTTCGCTCATCAAGTAACCCCAATTTGCCGTCGGTTAAATACCGGGTTTCGGGGTCAAGAAGATGATTATAGTTTCCCAAAATAACCTCCGCCTGCTGGGCGAGAAGTCCCATCAACTCGTGCGGACAGCGCCCATCGGCAACTGTCGCCTCAAAGAGTGCCTGTCGGTCGACGACGTAATTCGGTGCATCTGCAAATTCGATATTTGATGCTTCGAGTCCCGACATCGTTGCTGCATAAAAGGGGTCAAATCGGCCCTGCAGATCTGACGGTAACTGATTGAAATTTGAGTCCAGTCGATCCACGTCGACTATTTGCGATGTATGTGGAATCTGATCTGGATATGGCGTTTCAATGCCATCTACCTGTAATCGATCACCACTGGCCCCATTTTCTGACGCTAATTTCGTGACGATATGCTTGACAGCCCTTGCTCTGTTTGGGTCATACTGGTAGTTCGACTGTGCTTGCACAGCCTCTTTCCCAGCACTTGACCAGTCATACTCGACCATCGAGTGTGCTGGAGGACTAAGTGTATCGGGCCACTCAAGCGGAATATCGCTGTTAAATTGAATGATCTCTCTGGTTGTCGCGCGAAGATCCTGTGTGGCCTCCTCAATGTCTAATTCCGGCAACTCTGCATTCTTGATTGCCATCATATCAGCTCTTCCTCGCAACACGACTGTCGGAATGGGCTCTGTCTCATCGGGAAGTGTCGCGTTGATGCCGCGCAACTCAGCAATGAACTGCTGTAGTTGTTTTTTGACTGGAGTCACGACCATCGTCCGGTCGTATGCCGGAAATGATGTCTCTTCTGGCGCGCGATTGCTAAGTTGTGAAGGGTTTCGCATCGCATGCACGCTCGCTGTTACTGCGGCCAGTGTTTTGCCAGTTCCACAGGCACCCTCCTTCAGATAATAACCCCGGTCTGCGAGCGTATCTAAAAATGACTCAATTGCGGCTCGTTGGTCCTCGTAGACCGTCTCGTAACGAAAGTAAGGAGCCCAGCCTGCATCGATGTCTGCCATCTTTAGTGTGCGTATCGAATGTCGCGTCGATGTCTCGATATGTTTGTCGGCGTCCGTAACTGAGCACTCCTCGAGTGAACGCGGGGCGGAACATGGAGGCAAATCCTGTGGGGGCATGATACTGGAAACCATGGAGTGAGCGTATTGAACGTTCACTTTTGTTCGTGCTGACGGAACTGACATACTAAGGAGGGTTGGAATACAGAAGACATCGATGCGGCGCTGTCAGCCTCGATATCAATGGGGGTTCTCCATGAACACGGGATTGCGCCGCCGGCACTCTCGAAGAACGGAGCCCGATCGACTATGAGGCGTCTCTGTAACGCTGCTGACGCCGACATTGACCAAGAGTATCTCAAGCCACACGGTGGCCGACGTGGACTATGAAGTGACCTCTACGCGCAAGATGCTGAACTCGCATAGGAACTGCTTCGCCATGAGTCGATCGGGACCACTTACCAACCTCCCGCGAGCAGAATGCCGTTGAACAATGAAAACGAATTGAGGAGATTCTTGATGCATAATCGAACCTGAGTCTGAGGTTCAACCGGATAAGAATTCACCTGAGAGTTTCATGTGTGGCAAAAATCTCTGTCGGTTCACGACCGTTTCAACTCAACAAAATTGTCACAGATCGGAGGAACTCCCGCCCCGGAAAATCGAACCGTGCCAGCAGGTAGGCCCCCGGGATCATGATTGCGAGCGGTATCTCGCCGCCGCAACTGTCTATCGGGCCATCTTTGAGGAGGTTGACGCGAAATACCACTGGGTTGACGGCGCGTGCGACCACTACGCGCAGGTCATCCAGCGCGCACTGGACGGCTACACCAATTGTGTGCTTGCGACCGAACCGACGCCCGCGGAGTTCGACACCTACGCCGGAGTTATTGAGGCGAGAACGACGACCGACCCACCAATCAACACCGACCAGTTCCAGCGGGCACTCAGGGAGTTTGAAGACCAATCTGAAACGGAGCGAGAGTGACAATGAGCGAGCCGACTGATCGATTCGTGATCGAAACCCCGGCACCGTCGCTCATATCATTGGCACCGATAGCGACGAGTCGGAGACTGAATCCGGGGTCCTCATCGGGTTTCTCCGGCTCTGGCAGGAAAATGTGTAGCCGTGGCCACCGCGATGTCCGATCCCAGCAACTCCCGTTTTTGATGTTTATCGACGAACACGACATCGACAAATCGGGGTTCGAGGGCGACGCGCCCGATGAGATCTGCTCGTACTGCTGGTCGAACACACGTGAGGAACTTGAGGCCGGCAAAGCACGAACCGACACGGATTACGCCAACAGGATCGGGGGTGTCGGCTATCGACTCCGCTGGAAACACAAAGGCCGTGCGCGAGACGAGTGGTACGACATCGTGGTCAAGACGACGATGGCCGAACTGGATCGGCTTGTCTGTCGGTTTACCATGCTGGATGATCTCCACCTTCGTATGTACGGGCTTGAAAACGAGTATCTGGATTCGAGTCTCAACGTCCTGCCCGATCATCAGTTCAAAGAGGTTGGTGATCGGTCGTATACGAAAGCAAGCGACCAGACCATTGGGACTGTCACCGAGCGGGCAGGCCTCTCGGACGGTGACAGGCTCAACTTGGTCTGCGATTTCGGGACGCCATCGTACGACTACTGTCTCGTCAAGGAGGTCTACGAACCCGATGCTATCGATGATTACTTTGAGGATAGTGAGATCATCAACTCGACTGAAACGGCCGCCATCGTCAGGGAAAAACGCCGCAGGAGGAGTTCACCCCCAGTCGTAACGACCAGAATACCGAGACACGGTGGCAGCAGTCCAACGACCCACCCAAGAAGGGCGAACACCCCGCCAGACTTAGAGCCCAGCAAGAGGACATACTCGCCCCGGTGCTTCCAGTGTCTCGCTCAAGCACCGTCTCAATGGTATCAACGAGCGAGTCAAAATTGACCCATACGATACGCTCGTCGTTGACCGCTATAATCTTGTCCGGGAGTCGAGCATCAGGAGTCAGAGCGATGAGACGCTGTAGTTCCGCTTTGTCCTCTTCGAGGGCATGGAGATGGTTTTCGAGGTGTGTCTGGTCTACAGCATCCCGACTCGTCTTCGTCTCGAACCAGAGCGCAGTCGAACTCTTGATCGCAGCATCCAGCACCGAGTCAACGCCTGTCACTTGATTATCGAACGAGACGAGCGACAGGTCCGATTCATCAGTCAGCGCTTCCAGGATATCCTCCGCTAACTGGTTGTTGATGTGCTCAAGAACACAGCAATAACTGTTGATTGAACCCGATTTTCGCCTTGTGTGTATGTCGAGAAGAGGGGATTCGACACACAAGGAAATATAGACATCTGTCTCAAAAGCTCTCTGACAGTCGAGTTGTGTTTTTTGAGTTTGGAAGATGTGCTCTAACGTATGAACGAGTGTCAGACGTGACGGAAAGCCCTATTCAGTCATGCTCATTATACCCTCACAAAGTGGCGCGCATGTCCGTGCTATCTGTCTGTATACGTTGTCGTCGTTTCGCCACGATCTCCGCATCACGATGGTATCGACGACAAGAAAACCGGAGGACACACCCCCCGTTTTCGAGTTGTAAATGTGAGATGGAAAGGGGATAGCACAGTACATCGACCGGCACGTCAAATCTCTTGGCTCACCCACCCCCCGTTTTCGAGTTGTAAATGGGAGATAAAAAGCGGATAGCACAGTATATCGACCAGCACGTCAAATCTCTTGGTTCACCCACCCCCCGTTTTCGAGTAGTAAGTGTGGGGAAAATACGGGTGAGATTAGCTCTTCCCCCGGAACTGCTTCATCCGTTCGCGGACAACCGCGCTGATAGTCGCCTCTTCGTGAGCGAGGTGGTGGGTCCCCAGGGGTTCCGACGTTATCACAAAGGGACACCCCAAGACTTCCGTCGTAAATGAAGGATAGAGCGTATTAGCTCACCAGATATTAGAATAAGATACTCCACCATTTCCAACGTTAAAATATGAATCTACTCTCTTAGTATTAGAACAACTCCCGTTGAGAGTGAATAATTCAGCATCCCACAAATAGAATATGAACGTTAGGGACGAAAGTTATACTCGTGAGACTCTACCAACTCTCGATGGGTGACCCACACCCCTTCGGTTCCGGCGTTAGATGTATTGGTGACCGCGCAAATCAATGATACGATGGTCAGACACACCCCACCGGTTCCGACGTTAGCGGCCACGAAAGCAGGTAACTAAACTGAGAATATTAGAAGTGATCTGTACTCGGTCTTACGATAAAAATATGTAAAACTTGAGTTATTTTGCCCATAGCTTTAT
>JAQCNF010000178.1 GCA_028275165.1 Haloquadratum sp. | reverse complement strand
TTCGAATAGATCCACTATCGGTGGTTGGGAGATCGTTCAATTCTGCAGGACGAGCTGACGGTGTTTGTGTATCTGAGCCACTATCGGACTCTTCGACAGCATCGGGTTCACATGATCGACAGACCCAGTCACCACTTACCTTCACCATTATCGTTCCGCAATCATCACAAAACTGCATAGTAACACAAGATTGTGGCAACAGTATATATTTACTGTAGGTTATAATCGAAATAAGATCATTTGTGTCCCAATAGGTATAATCTATCAGATTATGCTGGTAGGCTAATTAACGCCTAATTAGCGCGATAATCACGATCAGCACCACCTCAGGAGGGTCTATCTACTCAGACGTGATTCAGTCAAGATATGCTCTCCGAGAATGTTTGTCTCACGGCCTGAAATTGCTGAGATTCCTTCGAAGCATGTAACGAAGTCATGTCTGAGTCGATATAATAAGTGGATAAGATATCCACATGCACTCATTCGAGGTCAGCCGTACGTCTATGAATGCGTTTGAGATTGCTGAGTGATTCAACTAAATCATGACACAAACCACAAATCAAGGAACTTGCATCTATTTAGAGACGACTATATTGGTGATCAGATTGAGTGATAACGAAAATCAAGTTCCATAGCGTGGCTCAACTCTAACCGATAGATGGTTGAAATATGTTCATAACTAGTAATTTTTCTACTTCTTGATTCAGGAATCTACAATCTGACGGTGTTCGATTGATACCGCTCGTGATTAAGCGCAGTTTTATTACGATGTCAATCCTTACCCGACTTACGTCGCTTAACCGGCTCACTGCATCAACATCTCTTTTTTAATCGTCTCTTCTATTCCTCCATAGACTTCATACGCTTTCCTAACGTTACCAACACCGGTAATTGTGACCTTCCCAGTGGAGAACAACAACACCGTACAGTCGGTGTTCTCCGGGCTGTGAATCACAGCTGGGAACTGCTCAGGCTCATATTCCGAATTCTCCATGCCCAATCCCACCACCACAGCAGATAAGTTCAGTTTAGTGTTCAGGTCACCAGTCACAACTAAGTATTTTACCGAGGCAGAAGCAAACATTTTCTCTCGACTTACATCTACCCCAATATCATCAAGTGTCTCGTAAAGCCAATCAACAGCTTCTAAAACACTCTTCCAAGAAGAAGCACCAGCAATAGTGTACGATCCAGAGCGGAAAACCATCGATACCGGCGGCATCTCCTCCGGCTTCAGATACACACGCCCTGGCATCACTGTTTTCTCAATCGAAAGCTCAGCTCCCACTACATCCGTATCGATTTCACCTGTGCCAAGCACGCCTGATGCGACAACATTCACAATCTGAAGCTCTCGAAAATTGCTACCTTCCGTTCCAACAGGCGTCTCCATTCTATAGATACTTACGAAGAGGGTTGGAATCAGCCTTTTGTTAGTATTCCGTATAGGATTCCAACGTTTCCGAGTCAATTTGTTCCGGTTGACGGCCGTATTCAGTGTCGAAGTTCTTCATGTACTCTATCTCGCCCTCATCAAGCCCGTACATTGAGCCAATCAAGTCATCCACACGGTCAACAATTGGCTTCAGTTCTGCTGCATCTCTGATTACGGTTCTGGCTTTTCCGACGAACCGATTTTCCATCGCTTCCCACAAATCCTCACTCATCTCAATGATGGCCTCTCTGTTCTCCTCAAGCGTCTCTTCATCGGGGAAGGGGAATGGCTCGATCTCCCACCAATCTATGTTACGACCATTCTTATACACCATCCAGTACCAGTAGTACAGCGAGGACTGGAGCGTGATAAAGCTCATACGCCGCTCAAGATCTGACGAGAAGTACATCCGGTACATACTCGTGGGAGTGGTCTTCCCTTGCTCTTCGTACAAATTCACCAACAACGGATTAATCCAATACAAGGCACCACGACGACGCCACATCAAGTGATCCGTCTCGTCGTCCTGAAGTGCGTCACCGAACGTTCGATCACTCGACTCTTTCAACTTCTCAAGCGCACTTCGTGCGGTTTCGTGGCCGAGCTTAGGGATAGACAGGTTCTGACCATCGCCAATCTTTTCACCCAGAGAAAGCCCATTTGCCTGTGCGTAACTGATGTTTGACAGTGTTTCGTTCCTATTCTCCGTGGTGAACCGAATGTATCGACTCGTGTAGATGTCCGGTTCGTGCTCGCTAGTCAGTTTTCCGGTGATGATAGCTGGCTTCACGTGTGCATCTTCAAAAATTCGAGAGGGACGGTGTGCGAAACACGCCATTCGTGTCTTCTTCAACCGACGAGTGAGGTGTTTTCGTGCTGGTTCTTCACGCTGATCGTACGAAATTCGGAGTGTCGTGATATTCCCGAAGTGCCCACCGAGTTTTAGTAGTTGTAGTTCACGCTCAACGAACTGTGCTGCGATATCGTTGATCTCGCCCGTCTCGTATGATGATACGATGAACTTCGCGTTGTCGGAGAGAATATCTCCGTACGGCGGGTTTCCAACAACAATGTCGAACACCATGTGATAGTTCCCGTTCTCGTCTTCCTCACGGGTTTCGGGGAACTCTGCTGTCCAATGGAACGGCCTGCCTTCGATACGTTCCAAATCAGATTGAACTGGGCGGCGCTCAACTTTATTATAATAGAACTTGTCTTTCTCGGCGAACTCAATCAATGATGCAAGGATGTGCTCAGCAGCTTCAGCTTGGCTAGAAATTCCGTTATAGGTTTTTTTATCTCGGAGTTCATCCATGTAATCCACGATGTCCATCTTCCCGCTCTTGTGCATGTGATGAACATCGAACCCAGCATTCTCTAGATTGTCTATCTGCGTATCAGTGAATTTCTCCTTGTCAGTGCGCTTGATCGACACCGAGTCGATGTACTGCCGCAGGTTAACAGGCGATATTTCGTCTGCAAGTTCGTGCAGTACATCTGCATCCCGGATTTCTGCCTCAATAGTTTGGGTTAACCGCTCGATGTACTCCTTATTGAGATCATCTCGAAGGTTGTCTCGAAGCTCATCAATAGCGGTTTTGGAACCTTCGTTTTCCTGCTTGTATTCCTTACGCTGAGTAAGAATTTCATCCATTTGGTCACTATACGCACTCAACGTTGTAGCCCCGTACCCAACGGTTGGCAGGCCAATCAAGGAGTTCCCTTCAAGGATATTCACATCAATATTCGGGAGACGACCATAGCTCTCTTCCCATCCGTTCCCCTCAACGATCTTCAGCCACGTCCGCAGCTTCGCTATCTCGGTGGCAACGCGATCAACGTCAACGCCGTAAATGGAGTTTAGCGCAATTTCGCGCTTCTGCTGGTACTTTTTCTCAGGAGACGGATCATCACCACCGTGCTGCCCACGATGAATCGACTGGAGTACCTGATGGAGTTGCTCCATGGCCGCCGTCAAGAAATGACCAGAACCACACGCAGGGTCGAGAACACTCAAGTCAAGGACTGCTTCACGCGCATTGTCGAGACCCTTGGTGCTTCCGTACCATCCCTCACCATCCTCAACGTGTGCCAGTATCTCTTCCAGAGATTCTGTATCAGCCTGCCGTCGGAACGTAGACTCAACCTCTTCATCCAACGTTGTTGCGAACGCTTCGATGATTGCTTCTTTTACTTCACCGTCAACTGCCTGTGAATTAATCAGGTGAGTAACGTCGTTAGGCGTGTAATAGGCCCCAGTCTCTTTTTGACGGTCTTCTGCTTCGCTAATATGGTTGATTGTCATCTCGAATACGCTTCCGAGAATAGCGGGATCAATTTCGATATCCATCTCGTGGTTGCCCTCGATCAGTTTGTCGATTACCAACACCATCGACGGATTCCGAACATCGTAATCGTCTTCATGCGTAAGATTCTGCCGGAACAGCCCACCGTTCAGGTAGGGAATGTCATCGTACCAGTCGCCATGGAGATCTCGGTCTTCACGGGGCTCGTTGAATAGGTCGTAAAACAGTGGTTTGATGGTTGATTCGTATAGGGAAGTTGGGATTCCTTTGCTATAGTTTTCAACACGCTCGTGCAGGAACCCTTCTTCGAGAACGCCTCGCTCCTCAAGGAACCGAATGAACATCAGACGGTTCACAAGCGTGACTGCGAACACGTCTTTGTCTTTTCTCGAAGCGTCGTCAGGTGCGATAATGTCGTTGCGTAGGCACGTATCGTAGTTGTGCGTGTCTGACTCACCAAACAGCACCTCGATATAAATCTCGAAGAAGTCGTCGACATCTTTCTTCCGTTGGTCACGGAATTCCGAAGGTGCTGTTTTCGTGAGCAGCGCAATAAGATGATTCGGCTGGAACGTTAGCGCGAATGTTTCAAGCTCGTTGTCTATGTTGATTTTAGAGTCGGAGAGTGTTTGCTGGCTGATGATGCTCTCATCGCGCGCTAACTGCCGCAGAACGTCCCTGAAGCTGTGATGGCGAACAGCTTCGTGTTCAAAGAAGTCGCCACCACGCTCCGTCCGGTAAACAACCCAGTCAAGACCATCGGTAGCAATTCCATCGTTCGGGAAAGAAATGTTGGAAAGATAGTCGCCTACGAGTTCGTCTTCGGCATCCCCGACCTTGTTCAAAGATTTGTTTTCCCCGACAACGTCAAGTGTTTGATCGCCGTGCTCTTCTTCAAGCTTGAAATCGGGTGTCTTACGCTGAGAGGTCGGTCGTCCCGGAGATTTGTGAAGACCGACTGCATTCAGGACGGGATTGATCAGAATATCCTCTGTCCAAGTTTCGGGCTCGGCTCCAATGTCTCTCTGGGTGATGGTTCGATCACCACTAATGATTCGCTCAATCTCGTGAGGGTCGTCGAGTTCATCATCGAGCTCTTCAAGAAAGTTTATCAGGACACCTCGTAGGTCGGCAACTGTGGTCACGTTGTCTGAACATCTAATTATAGTATCTTCATACTTTCCCTCTGCTCACGAAACTCATCCAATGTCTGATTCACGTTCGGGAGAACGAGCGCATATCAACACCAGTGCGGGTGTTCGGGGTGCAGCTGCACTCAATGGGACTGTCAGTACGCTACGACCGGCACTGTCTAGTTGAGCACCTCCTCGACTGGCGTTCGATTATCTACGGCTTGGTTCGGCCGGTCATGATTGTAGTAATGCCTGAAGCGACGTAACCAGCGACGAGCACTCGACTGACTGCCCCGCCAAAACGAATGAAAGCGGTCGATTCGCATCGATACTGTCTGGAACCATTTTTCAATATGGTTCCGCTCTCTATAATTGAGCTGACCGCTCAACTCATGTCGAAAGAGGGCAGTCAGATACCCACCGCCATCAACGAGAAACTCCGCATCTGAGACATCGTGTTTCTCGGTGAGTCGATGCAGAAACGCCGCCGCGGGATCGGTTCCGCGGCGGCTGTACACATCGATATCAAGAAGCAACTTCGAGTCCGTGTCAATCGCGGCGTACAGCCATTTCTTCTCACCATCGACCTCGATTTGTTTCTCATCGACAGCGACCCGCGACGGCTCCGCCGTCGGCGGGTCAGCCTGTGATTCTGCGAGATCGTGCGTCCAATTCCAGACAGCCCCGTGAGAGCGATCAACGCCGAGTACGTCCAAGACGGTAGCAACTTCTCGTACCGACAACCCCATCGAATGCAGCTGCACCCCGAACACCCGAACGGGTGTCGGGGTGCGTTCATTCTCCCAAACATCTTGCTCTGGCACGTCCAATGTCTCTCTGAGCAGGTCTGCGAGTGTCATAGGCACCACTCACTACGACCTGCTCATTGCTCAAACTCACTGAACTAGACAGTGCCTCTCAAATACAAATTACGGTAAAGTTACAGTAAGCGTACGCTGTCATGCGGTTTACTCACTTTCTTGATTGTCCAAGCGGTGGTGCAGAAGTCGTGCGAGCTCAGCGTTGGTCAGCTTCTCTTCTCCAAT
>JAQCNF010000173.1 GCA_028275165.1 Haloquadratum sp. | reverse complement strand
GCTCCATATGGCTCTGTTGGCATCCCGTGTGTTCCCTTCCGACGAATCAGTACGTCAATCGTTTCCATGCAATATTCACTATGTCATATTCTTTCGGGCGAACAAAAAACGCCTCCCATTCGACGCACAATCCAATCTTCTTAGATCAAGCAAATGATATTTTCGTCTGATCTACCTGACTGTGTATCGAATATAAGACTAACCAGCGATGCAACTCATAGGTTATCTCCAACAATGTGCGCGCATGATAAGTGTCTGAATAGTGCTGATGTCACAGCCAACTCCTGATGATTGATTACCGGGAGTTCATATTCAACTCGGCTCGGAACCGAAGTGCATACTGCCGGGAAAGCGATAGTTTAGCGGATCTTCTACAGATGGCATGTTTAGTGCCTTAGAGCCGCGCGGGCCGGTGATCCCCCATCTCTGTGACAACTTTGAGTGTGTCTCTGCTGATATTGCCGATTCATATCTGATGAGGACAACTGAAACTTCCCATCATCATACGACTGTTACTTGATTCTCAAGTGTTCCGATATTTTCAATAAAGATCTCGATTTCATCATCGGGTTGCAATGTGAACTCATCATCTGGCACGAGTGCTGTTCCAGTCATCAATACTGCAAGTTCGGGCGCTTTATTATGTCGATTAAAGTATGAAACGAGCTCTTCACAACTGCGTGCCATCTCTCCTGTTGAGGTTGCATCGTCAAAAATCTGCTTTCCATCACGACGAATCTCAATTTCCATGTGTAAATCGTGTGGGTCGTTGATTGTCTCTATGGAGGCGACGCTTGGACCAAGCGCGCAGCAGCGGTCGTACACCTTTGCCTGTGGCAAAAACAGTGGATTACTACCTTCGATTTCACGGCTGCTCATGTCATTACCAATAGTATATCCGATTATATCGCCGTAATATAGAACAATGCCAAGTTCTGGTTCAGGCACATCCCATGTCGAATCACCTCGAATACCGACCGCTTCATTAGGCCCAACCGTCCGACTTGGTGTGGCTTTGAAAAACAGCTCTGGTCGGTCACTCTCATACACATCAAGATACATCTCTGGCATGCTACTCTCAGACTCGCGTGCTTCTTCACTAATCTGATACGTGACTCCTGCAGCCCAGACTTCATCAGCCACAACCGGCAATGATGCTGTCTCTATGACTGCTGGGTCAACGCGGTTTCGGTCCTCGATAAGATGTCTTGCAACCGCATCAGTTCCCGTATCCATCGTCGTTGCTATCTTGGCGAGGTCCCGAAAGCGACTAATCCCCTCGTTAGCTCTGGTGAGGTCAAAAAACGACTCATCAGCATTGACCACTAATCGTCTCTCATCGTCAATACGTACTCTATGATAGTTCACTGGGTAACCTGTATGATATGAATTATAATAACATTACTGCTATATCATAATAAGATGAGAAGTATGCGTCTCAGGAGTACGTGATATTTAATTCAACGACATTTACTCGCTCAAGGAGAATCTGTGGCAGTTCTTCATTGAAACGGTCTCCCCGCATCCGATTAGTTGGTGCAGCAATACTCATTGCGCCCAACACCCGGTCATCATTACTCAGTACTGGAGCGGCAATGCATCGCAGTCCCTCGTGATGTTCCTCGTCATCAATGGCGTATCCTCGTTCACGGATGCGATTTAATTCCTGTTCCAACTCAGACTGCGTGGTGATCGTCTGCGCTGTTTGTGCGGGCAATCCTCGCCGATCAATGATAGTATCGACGCGCGCATCCGGAAGATATGCGAGAATCGACTTTCCAAGAGCCGTACTATGAAGATTGACGCATGTTCCGATATGTGCACCGACATTAACGGCCTCTGTGCCTCGTGACCGGTGCAAATATGTCCCCATTCCATGCTCTTCGATTAATAGATTTGCCAACTCGCCGGTTTCCTCAGCGATTTTATTCACCTCTGGTCGTGCAATCTCATACACTGGGTACTGTTTTCGAGCTGCTGCTCCGAGTTCAAGAAAGCGAATACCGACACGATATGTCGAACCCTCCTTTCGCACGAAATCTTCCTGTCGTAAAGTAGAGAGATAGTTGTGAAGCGTGCTCTTGGGAATATCAAGGTACACGCTCAGTTCCGTCACGCCTGCCCCACCGAGGTCTAATAACGCATATATGACCTCAAACATCGTCTCAATTGAGCCAACGGGGTTTTTCGCCTGTTTACTCATACTGAATCGTGTTTGACGCCTATACATATCTCTTCCGGAGCGTTCGAAACTAATCCCGATTATATCGGAGTGTTCAGATAAATTGACTTCATGCGAAGGTGGGCGGTCTGAGCCAATCGTCAGCAGTGTCTACCTACACGTGTTCAAAACGATTGATATACTTCCGAATCACTGTGCTCGGAACACTGCTGTCCTAACAGAGTGCGATTTTTCGCCAAGACCTGCCCTCTTAAAAGTATTCTTCCAATACAACTCCCTGTTCATTCCATGCGTCTCGTGTATGATACGTTCGCCACGCGAGTTACCCCTTACTTAGTGAGTGTTTTCGATGAGCGGAGACGAACAAATGAACATGGAATGGACAGATGAAATGCGTAATGAGTGTATATCCTACTCGTACCCGAAACACACCACCCAACGCTTCATCATTATCCAGACACTACTATCACAGTACGCTCACCAAGAGGTGATTGTTACGTCGCGAAGCGGCCGATCAAGAGGGATTGATATGTTCCCACCTGTGTGGTGCGAGAGGTAGAATCCAATAATGATCTCAAGTGAGCGCTTGGCAGCGACTCCCGGTGAGTAATTCTCTGCAGTATCATTTAGTAGATCTTCGACATGGTGTGCTGCATTGCTAAATGATTGCTTATAATCTTCTTCCCATGTCCATGCACCTTCGATACCCGTTAGTGGCCTTTCAACATGCTCACCATTTTCGAGCGAGAAGTAACGCCACTCACCATCATCGTTATTCATGTACAGCTTTCCGTTTGATCCAATAAAGCTGAGTGTCATCGACGAAGGCTCACGAGGAACAGTGCAATCAATCGTAGTGAACGTCCCATCATCCAGCACCACATACCCACCTCCACCAGCATCATCAACTTCGCGACCTGCTTCAAGTGACTCAACTGCCTCGTTTTCACCTGTGATATAGCCACTCACTTGTTCTGCACGCGCATCCAATAGATACACCAGTGTATCAAGTAAATGTGTTGAATTGCGCAACAATTCCATGCGAAATTGCGCGCTCACTGAGTACATCTCACCTAATAGATCATCGTGCTGCATGAGCTCGTGTAACGTCTGTAGTTTATCAGTAAACCTGAATGAGTGATTCACTAACAATTCAGTATTACGCTTGGCGCAGGTGCTGATCATCTCCTCAGCGTCTGTCACCGAGGAAGCGATCGGCTTTTCACACCAAATCACATCTGGGTCAGCAGATGACTCTGCCGTGTCAACTACATGGCGGTGATGGAGAAATGAGGGGGTACAAACGGATACAACGTCGAGATCCTCTGCAGCAAGCATCGATTTGTGCCCAATGTAACGCCTTGACTTCGGGATATCCCAAGCTTCACCAAACTGTGATAACTTCTCTGCATCGACATCGGCAACTCCAACTAATTCAATCTCATCCGTCGAAGCATACCCCCCTGCATGACTTGCATCTATCTTCTCAGTTCCGATTGCGTCCTTATCGTGCATCCCAAGAATACCCATTCCTGCAATTCCACCCGTTCCAATGATTCCTGCCCGGTATGGTCTCATCGGCTATCCCTCGCGTGTAGACTGTGAAGAGATTGATTCTGTGTCATATTGCATCCGACACCCAATTGTGTACCTCTATTTGTGAACATTCTGTATCTCATATTCATTTCTGTGTAGCTATCTGCAGTGAACCAACCCAACCTGCTCGCCGGCTCCATAGCGACGAGGCTCCTGTGCTCTCGTGTTAGATTCCCCGCTTCGACGACGGTGACTGCGAGTCGTGCGTCCTGATGACGCTTCCTTCCAGTGACACCAGCCCCCACAAACATTGGTTTGGGCTGTCCCAACGGTATTTCGGACTGCTCGAAATCCACTCTCAGCCCACCCAAGCAACGCTGATAACCCTCTAACGCCAGGCTGCGATCTCTCCCAGCAGTGAATCCACGGCTTGGAGACGAGTGCTGCTTCAGACAGGAGTCGCCAAATTTCGAGAATTTCATTGGTGCATGACCGGCCCGCTTCGTGTTACTATCCACAGCGAAGCCTGATTAGTTGGATTCGACACCACGGTCTTCGGTTGATACTTTTCAGTTAATCCACCACTATCGAAACCTCGGCCAGCAGGCAATCTGAGGACACCACTCTTGATCTGACGAACTATCGCTTGCAGACAGGTGAGCTCCACCTGTTTCCTCCCTGTCCACCTTTGTTTCCAGTTGGAGAGCTGGTTCTGTATTGTGATGTGCGATGGCTCGTTGTAATCATAAGTAGGAGCACATTGCTGTGTGAGGGCGTGATTGTAGATTTCACGGTCGGGTTGAGTCCGTTCCCATGTGGTCCTCTCAGTAGCTATGTTCTCGGGTGTGTTTCGATATTGGAACTGAACGTGGATTTTCTCAGCCACCGACTCAATTGTTGGGCTGATCATACTTGTAATTTGTTGGGTATGTGGACGCTGTTTCCGATCTGATACGCTACTCGGCCAATAGCTTCTCTTACTGATTAAGGGGGAACTGAGCCCCAATAAGTTGCATTCAGATGAGCGGTCCAGCTAAACATGACAGTGATCAGACAGACATATGCTCACCACTGATGATGAACATATTCGTGTATGTGTTCATCATACACTCTTTCGATTGCTTGATGAGTCTTCTTATCGAGAGAGTCCGCTGTACTGGCTGCTCCGTTTGATTTAATATGAGATGGTGTTGTCGACCCTGGGATAACTGTGGAAACCGCCGAATGATCTAATATCCATCTGAGCGAGAGTTGTGCCATTGACAATCTATCTGGACAATATGACTCAAGCTCATCGACTGCTCGAAGTCCAACATCGTATGGCACGCCAGCAAAGGTTTCTCCAACGTCGAAGGCCTCGCCCTCTCGATTGAAGTTACGGTGGTCATCCTCGGCGAACTCTGTATCTAATCCAAGATTGCCAGTCAGCAAACCAGACGCGAGGGGAACACGAACTATCACTCCAATATTTCGACGAGCGGCCTCATCGAAAAAGAGTTCCTTTGGCCGTTGTCGAAATGGGTTAAATATAATTTGGACCGTGTCAACATTCGGATATTCGATTGCCTTCAGCCCCTGTTCAACCTTCTCAACACTGACACCATATGCATTAATTCGACCCTCCTCGGCTAAATTATCCATTGCTGCAAAGATAGCCGGCCGATAATACGCATCAGTCGGCGGACAATGTAACTGGACGAGGTCGAGTGTTTCAACATCGAGGTTTTCACGCGAACGGTCGACAAATGCCCGAAGATTTGATTCGGTGTATCCTTCAACTGTATGTGGGTCAAGCCGACGACCTGCTTTAGTGGCAACAGTGACCTCACCAGAGTCAATCTCATCACGAAGCACTTCTCTGATAAACCGCTCTGAGCGGCCGTCACCGTATACATCGGCTGTATCAAAAAAATCAACCCCAGCCTCGTATGCAGCCTTGAGTGCCCTTTTTGCTTCTTGTTCTGCGACTGGCCCCCAGTCACTACCTATCTCCCATGCACCATATCCGACTTCACTCACAGACCCAATGTTTCCTAATGATCGGTGATTCATCGTATATATATCGCCTATCGACTCGTATCAATCTTATTAGCTCTTGATGTCTCTATCTCAGGGCAAGAGGATCATATTATTCATTAATGATGAATGTGCTTCGTGCATGCATTGAGTGTGAGTAATATAATTACTAACAGATGTACAATTGATAGCTGTATCGATAACGTATATATATTGTTTGCTATGTATGATTCATTATCGTTGAAACCAATAGATAGCGTTCACTCATAGACGTGCACTTGACCAGTGGCATTCGAACTGATAAACTCCCAATCATAGCTCACACCCAGACCCGGGCCATCGGGCACAGTCACACGGCCCTCGTCGTCAATTGCGTCCATGTAATCTGAATATCCATCTGTATAGACTGGCGGTATTGGATTTCGGACCTCCGGATGGACCAACGCCAGCTCATAGTAGTTACTGTTTCGAGTCGCTGCCATTAGATGTCGCTGTGCTGGCCCTGGTGCATGATACTCAACATCAAGCCCGAATCCCTCAGCCACCCGAGCGAGTTTGATTGCTCCAGTGATTCCTGCATCATATTCTGGATCTGCACGGACAAAATCAGTGGCTTCATTTGCAATAAAATCAGTGTGAATTTCTAAACCACGGATATGTTCGGTTTGAAGAACTGGCGTATCCAGATACGATTTGAGTCGCTTATGCCCATGTTGGGAGGTTCCAGCATCACGATATGGATCTTCATACCAGAAAAAGTCCTGTTCATCACATGCCTTGCCAACTGTCAGAGCATCAGCCCATGTTTCATACTGGCAGGCTGGATCAAGCATTAGGTCCATTTTGTCACCGACACGGTCTCCAACGGCATGGACTGTTTCAACTTCACGGTCAATGTTTCCCCACGTACCTCCCTCCCATACATGAAGTTTGAAACCGGGAAACCCTCTTTCATAACATTCCTCAGCAAAATCGGCAAAAGCTGTCGGTGAATCTAACCCGCCATTTTCATCTGCCTCATATGTTGATGCATATGCTGGCAACTTGGTTCGGTAGGTTCCGAGAAGTTCGTGCAGCGGGGCGTCGTGATATTTGCCTGCGAAATCCCAGAGTGCAATATCGATCGGCCCCATGCCCATGCGGTCATACTTGCGTAGCGCGCGTTTGATCTCACTCCAGTGTCGCTCGCGGTGGAGTGGATTCCGACCGATGAGATAGTCGGCGAACAGATTGATCTGAGCTGCTGCTGGTGAATTCCCACCAACATACTCTCCAGTTATTCCCGTGTCAGTGTGAATCTTGAGCCCGAACAG
>JAQCNF010000170.1 GCA_028275165.1 Haloquadratum sp. | reverse complement strand
AAGCTCCACGACGAACACGACCGATACGAATCGTTGCTTCGTCGCAGCTTCAACGCGAGTGCGACACCATGACTGCCGTCAGCGATATCATCACTGGTGAAGACCTCAACTGGCACTCCAAAACCGCACTCAAAAATATGTTCCAAACCTCGCGGACGAAGACACATACAACGCGAGTCAACACGCAGACGACCACCCGCTACGCGAACACCGCAGCAGTCTTCGATGGTGACGAAGATCGCCACCACGAAATCTGCTGGGAAGTCCCACTTCCCGGTCACAGAACGAACTTCTGGATACCACTCCAATCAAATCCCGAGCAAAAAGAGTGGTGGCACTCTCTGATTGATGAAGAAGACGACAGTGTGTGGGCGGGAGAACTCCGCTTACAACTCGATGGTGACAGATGGGTGTTGCATGTCACCGCGAACTCCGAAGTGGAATCAAACCACTCGTGTTCGTGTGACAGTGATAGTGTGACCCTGTTGGGTTTGACGTGGGAGAATCCAAACTCTTGGTCGGCTGTGCCCTCCGAGACGAGACACCCGTTGACCCGTTGTTCGTGGATGGTGGTCGCGTCCGACACCTCTCCGACAGAAACGAGCCAGTGCTGAAGACCGGTTGAAGCCACGATGTGCGTCGAACCTCTTGGACGATCTCGTGTGGGGACGGTGGCAAGACGCCATCGAAGACGAAGTAGAGAAAGCCTCACATCCTGTCGAATACGCCTCTCGGTTCGAAAACTCGGTCATCGTCCTCGAATACCTTGACGGGATCACTGACGAGGATATCGGGAAACACTGGAATCGACGCCTCGGCAAGTGGCTGTTCTCCCAGCGACAGTCACGCACTGAGGATAAGCCAGCAGAACACGGGATTGCTGTGGAATACGTGCATCCGCACCACACATCGAAGACGTGCCATGCGTGTCGTTGGGTATCGACCGCATCAAGCCACATTCAACTGTACAAACAGGGCGTGCTGGGTGTCGGAGTCCCAAGCGGATCTGAACGCAGCAGCGAACAGAGCCAATCGGCTGAATCCGTGAGAGAGCCTGCCTTGGAAATCGGCAGGCGATGACTCGCCGCAGGGTGAGGGCCAGTGGAAGGTCCACCAAGACACATCACCGAGCGAGAGGGACTCCCGTCTGAGAAGCGGGTTTCCGATGACAAGGGTTCGTCCAGCTCACCAGCGGTGGGGGCAGGGGCGGAGCCAGAGACCGGTGACGCGAACACGTCTTGAAACCTCAATCAAGCATCTTGTTGGGATTCCACCTGCGATGGAAGCCCCGGCTTTCACACTGGGCGAGGATGTCACGTTAGCGCTGAGACGCTGTCACTGCAGCACATCGCTCAGCCAAGAATGAGAGTTCCTCTGGAAAGACATCGTGGCCTCGCCCCTCATACAGATCGAATCGGACGTCTGCGTTCATCGCACGGAAAATATCGACTGTCGTTTCTGCACGCTTGACCGGAATATGTGGATCATCATCGCTGACACCGAGCATTGTCTGTGTTCCCTCTAATGAACCCTCAGCAGTAAACTCAGCAGTTGGTTCGCCAATCAATCCCCCGGAGAGCAGCACGATACCGCCATATGCAGCCGGATTTCTCATAGCATAATCAGCAGTCAGGCAAGCGCCCTGTGAGAATCCAGCCAGAATCAGTGAGGAATTATCAATACCAGCTGCTCGAATTTTCGTGACGGCCCGCTCAATACATGCACGGGCTGAATTGAGTGCTGGTTGATTGTGTTCAATCGGAGCCATGAATCGATCTGGATACCACACACCCCTACGGGCCTGTGGAGCGAGGAGTGCAAGTCCAGTCGGATCAATCTCTTTGGCGAGTTGCAGCATGCCTGCGGCACGAGCGCCACGCCCGTGAATGAGGAGTATTGCCCCCTCAGCGGCATCTAACGGAACACCGCGTGTCTTTATCGGCTGGCCTGCGTGGGGGTCGTTTGGTGTCGACGATGCGCTTCCATCAGTCATAATCTCTGTAGTACGGTAGTTCTCATGAGCTTCACGCCTCGGGCAGAGGTGTTCGCTTGAGCTTCCGTCTCCTGAACGACTCTTCCCATCGCACTCGCTCACGGGTTTCGCCATTCGCTTCCTGAGGAGGGCAAAAGAGGGGGTGAACGCATCAATTCTGCTTGATCAGCAGGCCCTGCTATTTTGCTCCACTCAATCCCCGCCCTCAATCACTCATGGAGAAACAGAAGTATCTTTCTGACGACCGCACAGTGTTTGTCCGGTCATTTCAGGTGAGTAATCACATGCCGCCAATGGAGATTCGCGGTGAAGAACGGCAGTAATTTAGGCGCGCTCAATGAATCTATTCGCAGTATATGAGCTACGATCAAGTTGATATTCCCACTCAAGGCGAGCCTATACGCCTCTCTAACACCAGTGAATTAGACATTCCTTCGAATCCGATCATCCCAATTATCTATGGCGATGGAATCGGCTCTGACGTCGGACCGGCCGCCCAGAAAGTGCTTACTGCTGCCGCAGAGGCAACGGGCCGTTCAATCGCCTGGATGCGTATCTATGCCGGTGAGTCAGCCCGGAACCGATACGGTGAGAATCTTCCGACAGACACTGTTGAGGCAATTCGAGACCACCGTGTTGCGATCAAAGGTCCGCTCACAACTCCAGTGGGGGCAGGATTTCGCTCACTGAACGTTGCACTTCGGCAGCAACTTGATCTCTATGCAAATGTCCGTCCAACCTATCATATTGATGGTGTTCCATCGCCCGTCAAGGACCCCAGCGCAATGGATATGGTTACATTTCGAGAGAATACAGAAGATGTCTACGCTGGAATAGAGATGGAAGCGGGCTCACACAAGGTTGAGCAAATCCGTTCATTTATCGAATCCGAGATGGGCTACGATGAGACGATGCATGAAGGCCCAATTGGTATCGGTATCAAGCCGATCACAGAGTTCGGAACGAAACGACTCGTTCGACAAGCGATCGAATATGCGCTTGAGAATAACCGTGACTCAGTCACACTGGTTCATAAAGGTAACATCATGAAATTCACCGAAGGGGCGTTTCGTGACTGGGGATATGAACTCGCAGCCGAGGAGTACGGCGAGGTCACAGTGACTGAGGACGAACTTTACGACGAGTATGATGGTGAAGCACCGGAAGATAAGCTAGTGATCAAAGACCGTATCGCGGACAATATGTTACAACAGTTGTTGACTCGAACAAGTCAGTATGAGGTCATTGCAACGATGAATCTCAATGGGGACTACATGTCCGATGCTGCCGGTGCACAGATTGGAGGCCTCGGAATCGCTCCAGGAGGGAACTTCGGTGATGGGCTCTGTCTTGCCGAGCCAGTCCACGGCTCCGCGCCAAAGTACGAGGGTGAAGATAAGGTAAATCCGACCGCGATGATTCTCTCCGGGCGTATTATGTTTGAGTACATAGGATGGAATGACGCTGGCGAATTGATTCGTGATGCTGTCGAAGAGACGATCTCGAATGGAGAGGTAACGTATGACCTTCATCGACAGATTGAGGGAGGCGATAAGTTGGCAACATCGACGTATGCTGATGCAGTCGTAGACAAGATTCACGAGCTGGTGTAGTCACTGTCCATCCCGGAACGTTGATTCTTTTCGATGGAAATAACAGCATATGTACGCAGTCGTTGGGTGCACGGACTGTGAGGCACTGTGGATTGTTGAAGATTTACCGGCCGCTAAAACAGCAACCTGTCCGCAATGTCAGAGGTGTCATCAGGCGAAAACACTCCGACAGCTCGCCACCGAAAGCTCACACCAGGCAGCACAGCAGGCTAGATCAGCTCTTTTAGCGCACCAGCAAGGCAACTCTGCGGCATTTGCATCGATCGGACATATTTCTGAACTCGAGTCACGACTTGCTCAGGAGGAAACTGGCGTGACTGACCGGGAGTATTTATCCGAAAGTGGGCTTGATCCAGCGACCGTTGCAGACGCAGAGGCGAAAATGACTGAATCAGTCTCATCTTCACCATCGCCTATCGATCAGGTAAAAGCTGCAATCGATACACTTGGAGAGCCGACTGAGAGTAACATCGTCGCAACGGTATCGGAAAACGGAGTTGAAGCCGATCGTGTTCGCACTATCATAGAGAAACTCCACCGCCGAGGAGAGATTACGAAGGACAGAAACAGATTCCGTCGTCTCTGATTACTCTCTACCGAGTGCTGTGTGCGCTGAGGAGAGATGTCGTGAGGAGAGAGCCGCGATCAGCGATAGCTCACCGGCGAGACACCCAACAGCAATTGCCTCGGCGAGTCCTTTTGCATTCGTGCCTGGCGGGTCACCCCCGCCTTTGACACCAATCATTTCCAAGGCCTCCGATTGCATCGGTAGCGTTGTTCCGCCACCAACGGTTCCAACCTCAAGTGACGGAAGCGTCACGCTCAGATACAATCCATTATCACGAACCTCAGCGGTGGTAATCGCGTTTGCACTCTCGACCACTTGCGCTTCGTCCTGACCGGTTGCTAAGAAGATCCCAGCAACGACGTTAGCCACGTGTGCATTAAATCCCAGGCTCCCGGCTTTCGCCGACCCGACCAAATTTTTGCGTGTGTTCACCTCAGCAAAGGCAGCAGGGGTCGTATGCAGTCGCTCAGTGAGTTGCGCTGTGGGAATCGTGATATCTGCGGTCACCGAGTGCCCTCGACCTTCGATTGCATTCATCGCTGCGGGTTTCTTATCGGTACACAAGTTTCCAGAAAGGGCGACTAGCTCCGCCGTCGTTTCAGCTTCGATAAGCTCACAGGCTGCCTCAGTGGCGATTGTTGCCATGTTCATGCCCATCGCGTCTTTTGTATCGTATCGGAACCGTAGATACACTGATCGGCCGACGCTGTAGGGAGTAATATCAAGCACTTCTCCGTGTGATGTCGTCCCTTCGGCTGCGCTCGTGAGTCTTTCTTCATTGCTGTCTACCCACTCACACAGTGCTTCGACGGCTGCAACATCGTCAACTCTGAAAACAGGTGCTCTGGCCATTCCTGATTTGAGGACGCGCACGTTCGCCCCACCGGCATCGCTGATGACTGAACAGCCGCGATTGACGCTGGCGAGTAATGCTCCTTCAGTCGTTGCCATCGGGAGATACGACTTACCATCGAGATAGTTACCACTGATTAAAACTGGCCCAGCGACACCACATGGGATTTGGACAGCCCCAATCATGTTTTCGATATTTGAATTGGCCGCTTCGGCATCGAACCCGTACTCACCAATTGCTGAGACAGCTGTCTCTGTCTCCTCGGCGACGAACTCGCGTCGAATATCCGCAGCAGTCGCTGCAGAAACATCTTCTCCGATGTCGTGCAGTCGGCGTTCACCCGCTCGGAGTTGTTCAAGAAGGGCCTCTGATGTCGTCATGTGTGGATAATTTTCACGTATGAGGGCAAACGGGTTCCGGTTGTATTGCCACCATGCTCTCTGAAACGAAAGAATCTCACTCCATCCCGTGAGAGGTGCCACATATGAGCGAAGATTTCTTTACGAAATTGGCGACTCGTATCGATCGAATCGACAGTGTGCTTTCTGTCGGACTCGATACTCAGTCTCGTCGACTTCCCGAAACAGTTCGTGATGAGGCGCTGCCCCAGTGGGCATTCAATCGCCGGATTATCGATGAGACGCACGAACATACGGCGTGTTATAAACCGAATGCTGCATTTTATGAGACCCCTGACGGATGGCGCGCGCTTGAAGAGACCATTGCGTACGCACATGGGAAGGACGTCCCAGTCATATTGGACGCAAAGCGTGCTGATATCGGGCATACCAGCCGTGAGTATGCTCAACTCCTGGAGATGGTTGATGCAATAACAGTTAATCCATATCTTGGCCGTGATGCGATTCAACCGTTCATACAACGGTCCGAAAAGGGGGTGTTTGTGCTATGTCGTACCTCAAACCCAGGAGGCGAGGATCTCCAAAATCTCGAGTTATCCTCTGGTGAACCACTTTATGAACGTGTGGCAACGCTTGCTGATCTCTGGAACAAGCATGGGAATGTTGGACTTGTCGTCGGTGCGACCGCACCAGCCGAACTGGAAGCAATTCGTTCGCAGGTTCCAACGTTGCCGTTCTTAGTGCCTGGTATTGGTGCGCAGGGCGGAGATACAGAGGCGGCAATCACTCACGGGCTTGCTGATGGTGTAGGGCTCATCAATTCGTCACGAGACATAATCTTCGCGGGTGAGGACATGAGCAATGACTTCCACCGGGCTGCAGGCGAAGCCGCGAAGCGAACAAAACGAATGCTGAACACTTATCGGTCAGCTGATTCTTGACTCACACTGTTCTATCGCGTTCGTCCCCAGGTGCGCACGTCGTGCAGGTCCCAGCCGATTGCTTGTAGTGTGTCTTACAGACGTTTGCACCGCAGTGTGAACAGCTGTGCGCACTCTCAGCAGTCTGACAGACTTCACAGAGTCCAGATACACTCATACGATATCATACTCGCCTCGTCACTTGAGAGCTCCCATTAGAAAGGTATTCAAATAGATGAGGGATTGTCATTCAGTATGGACCTTACGCTGTACGCGCTTGATGGATGTCCGTACTGCAACAAAGTGAGTGATGCACTTGATGCTGCTAATCTCGCGTATGAGACTGTTTGGGTCGAGAGTCTCCACTCTGATCGGAATGAAGTAAAGCGAATCAGTGGTCAGCGAGGTGTACCAGTCCTCGTTGATCAGAACAACGGTGTCACGATGAGCGAGAGCGACAACATTCTTGAATACATCACACAAACATTGAGCGAATGAAGATCTATACTGGCCGCGGTGACGAGGGAATGACCGATCTTCGGGACATGTCGCGAGTATCAAAAACAAGTAATCGAATTGAGGCCTATGGGACGGTTGATGAGGTGAACGCACTCATAGGCACGGTCCGCCCGACAGGTCATGGTGATATTGACGAAACGCTTGGGTCAATCCAGAATCATCTTCATATCGTCCAAGCAGACTTCGCAAATCCAGATCCAGCAGAGGATGACCCAGTAATCGAGCAAAAACACATCGACGCAATCGAGGATTCGATCGATCAAGCCCAAGCAGAGCTGGACCCACTCACGGAATTTATTCTTCCGGGCGGGGGTGATGCCGGAGCCACATTGCATCATGCTCGAACTGTCGCCCGAAGAGCAGAGCGACGCGCAGTCTCGTTTGCGACCGATAATCCTGCGAATGGCGAGGCGATACGCTATCTTAATCGACTATCAGACGCACTCTTCGTACTTGGGCGGCTCGTAAACAAACGAGAAGAGATCACAGAAGACACACCCACGTACTGAATTCACAGACGAGCAAACCGAGTGCTGCCTCGGAGCTCATATGTGACACTGAGAGAGTGAAGCTGACACTCAGACGTGTTCTGTTCGTTCGAGATATCGTGCAATCGTCTCGCTTGAAACTGTGCGTGTCGCTCGGATAGAGTTCGACCGTTGGATCCACTGCCCCACAGATACTCTTCGGAATATGACTCGTGTCGTTCCCACATCCACTATGTGAACCTTTTCGAACAATCTTGCTCAACGTGTGTCATTCGGGAATCGCTGATCCTCATGATTCTCCAACACATGAAATTGTGAATGTACTCGACACTCGTATCAAGTGACGGCGAAACCTCCCGTCGAGACTCTGAACTTCCAACTCGATATCAAGGATGATAATAAAAGCCTGCTATCCGACGACATTCTCGAAGCCTGATAAGACGAAACCGACCGATCAGAGAGCGTGGATTGAGACACTACCGCTGACCGCGTGGCCGCTGCCAACCTCGTGAGGAACACGACTCAGCGTGTCGTCGATCAATTACTCGGCGCGGTCAAAAAAACGACGTCTGCCATCCATGGTATACCACATCTGAGCGACGGGCACGAAACGGGTGGTTTGAGCATTTGCGTTCCCCACACCATCTCGGTGTTTCAGAGACTGTGTCATGAGTTTCGGTGAAACCATCTCGAACGGTGGTGAATGCTTCCGGTCTGAACTCAGCCTGATCTGGGTTCCCGTGCCAACTGAGCTATCGACAGTGAAACTGGCCCTTCGTATGAACTGGATAGGAAGAAGCGAGAAGATTAAATTATAGCATACAGATGTGTCCATATGGGCTGCTGGTCTAGTCCGGTTATGACAGCTCCTTCACACGGAGCAGGTCGATGGTTCAAATCCATCGCAGCCCAGTGCAGTTCGCCTGTGTGTTGATATTTATCCGTCACCTGACGTGAGGTGACACCTCATCTTGTTTGAGACTGACTCATTCGAGTGCATCGTAGACATCGTCAAGGATCATTTTTCCGCTCAGCGTGTCCAGTGGGTCATTGTTATTCCCGCAGTCCTCACTCATCACACAGAGCGGACAGCCACGTCGTCGATCACATGCACACCCCTCAATATGTGTCCGGGTTCGTTCAATGAGCGTGTCAAAGTATTCATAAATAGCCCTGCTGTACCCGATTCCCCCGTCGATACCGTCGTGAACGAACCACGTCGGCCCTGGGATCGTCTCATGTTGGTGTCGCAACAGAGAGAGGCCCCCAATGTCGTTATTATCGATCATTAACTCGAGTGGTGCGAGTTGTATGATGCCGTGCTCAGCTGCGTGAATTCCACCTCCGTACGTGTAACGCTCCTCCTCAGCCGGAACGTGTGGATCAGACTGCGACCGACTCGTTGGCTCCAACGGTGGTGCATCCATGTTCTGAATAGTCGTACGCACATGGTCTGCTGGTAACGTGACCCAGAGGAGTTCAGTCTGGAGGTCCATCGGCGGCGTGTTCGTCGGTAGCGGTCCACGAACGACTTCGCCATCAAACACGTTCCTGACGAGGTATGTATCGTATGTGATTCGGACAGTGCCAGTGCCGAAGTAGAGATTGTACGAACCTGCCAGTGACCGGTGGTCTTGCACTTCGAGGTCGCGAATTCGCTTTGTTGAATTCGCCTGCGTGTACTCATTCGTACTTGTTTTTCGAACCGTTATCGTCGGATGATGAGTGTCTGCTTCGATATCGGTAACTTCGTATTGTTGACCAGCATGGAGGAACAACGCTCCGACATGATACTCTCGGTAGGCCCGCTCTTTTGCAATAGGGTCATGATTGATTTCGCCGTTTTCGCACGTCACTGAAAATTCAATGCTGCCAGTGC
This sequence comes from Haloquadratum sp., assembly GCA_028275165.1. Lineage (GTDB taxonomy): Archaea > Halobacteriota > Halobacteria > Halobacteriales > Haloferacaceae > Haloquadratum. Next base: position 9,479 of record JAQCNF010000170.1, on the reverse strand, counting down.
CGTACAGAGAGAGCCGTCCCTGTGGCCGCGCATCGCCAGTGTAGGTGATTCCACCGGCGTCAAGATCGGCCGTCTGTTCTAACAGGCCGGCTGCCTGCCACATAGATGTCGTCTCGCGGAGTCGTTGTTCACCACCCATATACGACGCGTCATCGATACTTAACGGCCGCTCAGCTGCTGCAGCAAGTAGATGATCTGCGTATACACGGTCATTGTTTACCGAAACAACTGCATCTTCGACTGTATCGTCGTCAAATAAATAGCCAGGATTATCAAGAATATATGCATCCATTGCGTCCTGCCCCCCGACGAGAACAGAAAGCGCATCACTCGTTCCGCGTCCGGCTCGGCCGACTTGTTGCCAAAATGATTGCTTCGTCCCAGGATATGAAGAGGCAACGGTCGCGTCTACTGACCCAATATCGATTCCCAATTCGAGCGCATTCGTGGATGCAACAGCATCAACCGTCGCCGTTTTGAGTTTGTTTTCGACAGCCCGACGTTGTTGTTTCGCGAGACCAGCGTGATATGGATCAACATCAATATATTCGCCCGCAGGGTGATCGGAAGCCGCCTGTTTTGTCTGTTTCGCCGCAATTTCAGTTCCCTGTCGGGCCGTGCAGAATTGTAAAGTCTGAACATCATTTACCGCAAGATGGGCTGTTACCGATGCGGCCTCTGCTCCGGTTGAGCGGCGTGCTTGTTCGAAGTCAGCCACCGGGTCGTCGCTCTCATCATCTAATTCCTCATCCTCAAGCGGTGGCTCCCACAGAACAATATCGCGATCTCCGCGAGGGGAACCATCAGTATCAACTACGTGAAACTCAGTGCCAGTCAACTGTTTCGCATGGGCGGCTGGGTTCCCGATTGTTGCAGTCGTAATCACGAACTGTGGAGAAGCATCGTAGTAAGCGAGAAGACGGCGGAGTCGGCGGATTATCCACGCAACATGAGTGCCAGAGACCCCAGCGTATTCATGCCCTTCATCAATTACGATGAGTTCCAGATTACTGTAAAATCGGTGCCATCCACTATCTTTGTTATGTCGTGGCAAATAGACATTGAGTCCGGCGGGATTCGTCAGGATAACGTTCGCATGGCTTCGAATCCGACGTTTTCGTTCTGAGTTCGTATCACCATCATAAACCCCAACTGTTGCGTCCAGTCCCCAGTCCTGTCTGAGCTTGGTGTTGAGCTCACTTTCTTGATCCCGTGTCAGCGCTTTCATTGGATAGAGACACAGTGCCGTCGAATCAGAGTTGACACGGAAGTTACGAGCAATTTGGAGTGCGTAAATCCACGTCTTCCCCGATGACGTCGATGTAGTGACAACGACATTGTCGTCATCGGCGAGGTGTTCAAGTGCGGTCGCTTGGTGGCTGAATAGCTCGCATTCGAGACGATCGGCCAGCCCGTCGTCTAACACTTCACTCGGTGCGACTGTTGTTGCTGTGCGGCCATCGACTCGAGTGCTGTGTCGAACTTGCCCATCATAATCAGGGAATGATCGCCGAAGTGCATCCTCAGATAGAACGCCGCGGCGTGCATTCTGGCGTTGTGGAGTCCCACCGTCAGTACACAGTGGTCGATGAGATGTGTCAAGGAAGACTCGTCTGGGAGAGTGATTTGATGCTATTCTGTCGGCGGATTGTCTCTGTTGGTCCATATGTGATCAGGTAAAGTCTGAAAGTGCGCCCTGTGTACTGTTCTCACTCACTGGTGTGGACGAATGAGGGTCGCGCCGGGCGGCGTCTCGAAGCGCCTCATAGATGGTTGCGAGTGCTCGGACATCGTCTTCACAGTACCGCTCAAGCCGATCCCATGGGGGCTCTGTCACTGACCGGGGGTCGCTCGCACGCTCAAACCGGGTTCGCCAGGCAACATACACTTCAGCAATCGTCTGTCCGTCGATTCCAGTCGTCGTCGGTTCCCATCCAAGTGGGCGTGCAACTGCCTCAAGTTTATTTGTGCGCCCGGGTAATGCGGCGTTCCCCCCATTTTTATCTCGCGCCCAATATAATGGGTCAAAGCAATAACTCTCATTCCATGCATCGACGTACTCTGGGCAGTGCTGCCGTAGTTGATCTTCAATCACAGGAAAATCGAAATTGTACCCATGCCAGGCAACGACGGGGCGTCCCATGGCAGTTCCTGTCAACCACGTCATGAACGCATCGAGATGTGTCCCATCACCGGGTCGCATCTCTCGGAACGCGAGATAATTACCGTTTTCGACATCCCCATCCAGAACGCCGATGAGCCACGCTGTCGAGGGATTCCGGCCGTCAGTTTCAATATCGATGAACACCGGATCACCATGTGGAAGCGAGTCGTCGCCTGTTGGCATGACACACCCTGTCGCAGTGGCCTTCGCGGCTGTGTGGATCGTCACGGCCGTTCGACTCCCAATTTTCGGTAGCTGAGCGATTGCTGCAACATTTGTCTCTGCAATTGCACTCGGTGACTCGAATCCAGCTTGTCGGAGAGTCTCTGCTCGTTGTTGTCCGACCTGTGTAAGACTTCGAAGTCCAAACCGCTCTGGTTGTACCGTTTCTGTGCTCACAGCACCATTATGATATATGCTCACCACTGTAGCGCTCGTGTCGGCTCTCTCGTGACCGACACCGAGATTGGCCTCCGAGTTCCCAACACCAACGATCGTTGCTGAATTTTGCTCCAGTCGATCGCCAAGCGTCGTGGTGAACCCCGCTCGTAGTGCGGTCGAAAGATGTGTCATCCGATCGTGTGACCACTCCGTGGGGAGTCGGTCGCTGTACTCGCTGAACCCTTCGACACCCGCGGACCGTTCATATGGATCGACTGAGAGTGAAAGTGCATCCGTCACGATGCAATAGTGCTCAGGTAACTTTCCTTGAGATTCACCCTCTGAGTCTGAGGTTTCCTTCGTCGAAAGATGGTCTGGGATAGCCTCTATTGTGAGTGAGCGGTCACTGGCAGGTGGTGCGACAATAAGAATCTCATCATTGCCTGCAGTAATCGAGTCTGGCCGCATGCCGCGTCCCGGTTGAAGAATTGGCGTGTTGAGCCGTCGACGAATAGCCGGGGCAACTGAATTCGCAAACGGTGGGACCGCAACAATAGCGTCTGGGTGCACACTTTCGACGAGAGCCAATAATGTCTCAACGTGATACTGCTGAACAATAGCTCCTGAGAGAGCTAAGATGTGAGTAGGGCGTGCGTCCGCTGGCGGAAGCACTCTCTGTCTATCGCTTGGTATGCCCCCATCGGTGAAGAGAGGTCTCTCGGGAGAGCACTCAGCGTTTGAGTGTGACTTTTTCAGCATGCTCTCACGAGTCATTACAGTTATCTTCGGGTCTGAAGCGATTTGAACCTTTGTCAGCTTGGCCAGTTCGATCACGTCAAGCCCACCTCATCACACAGGCAGTGTCCAGCTTAGCCGCATATGCATCGGTCAAATCAATCGCTCAATTTCGTCGCTATGGAACGCAGGTGATCGTCGTGAGTACAACATGATCATCATCCGGCTCACCTCCGGATGAGGACATCCACTGGCGATGGAGAGCGAGTATCTTGAAGTCGATGAGAAATCGAAGAACTGAGTGTTCAGTTTCCGTGATGGTTCCGAGTTAGTCTCTCAAACGTGACTCTGAGAGAGTTCACCAATCCGCTAATGTGCGGCCTGCGCTTACCTTTCAGAACCATGGACCGACACCGGCCTCAGTGACAGATCGAGAGAGTCAATTGGATTAGCTCGCCCAGTATCTTCAACAAAGTGAGCATATATATTCATCTGTGAGTCTGAATCTATCGCAGTTAACCCTCTCTCGCCGGGAGTCTCTCATATCTATGCTGCGTGTCGCAATGTTGTTGACGCTTTACGAAATCACGCTGGAGCGCTCTGTGACGCGAATATTTGCGCTCAACTTCTCAACCGCAGGTCCAAATATGACACTTGTTTTGTCGCTTGCACTGATCACAGGGTGGACACTGCCGGTCGGTGCATCTCTTTCATCACACACTCTCTCGTCGCTCTCGATTGGATTCATCGGTCTTGGAAGCCTTCTCTCACTCTTCCAGCCACCGCTGGCTGCATTTGCAGGGACAGTGCTTGTTATGAGCGGAGCGACACCGGTTCTTGCCTCTGATACGATCCAACTTGGTCGCCGAGCCGGAGCCGCATTTGGTATTGGACTTTTGCTTATTATTTTGATTCGGTCGTGGAACAGTGCCGTGTCAGTATATGCGACGACGATTGGCCGAACAATACTACTCTTTGTAACGTCGATCAGTGGACTCTTGATCACCCAGTTGACACATAATTCACTCTCAGCCTCGTCCAAATGCGACAGGCCATTTTTAACCTCGATCGCAGGCGTCTACTTCGCCGTCCTTTGGTTTGGTGCACCAGTTGTCCCTGCACGCTGGAGTGGCATTCCATATACACACGTGTTGTTTGCCACAATCAGTGGGCTGTGTATCGGGATATGGGTAATCACGCGTAAGACGGTAGACACACGGCGCAGACAGTGCACTGTGGGCGGATTACTGATTATGGGAATAGTAGCGACGCTCTCGGGTGGGTCTCTCAGCGTCATCGGAAGTGTGCTGACTGGGGGTGCTCTCCCAATTCTTGTCAGTCATGGCAAGCACGCACACTCTCCGATCGGAGGTCGTCTCGGGACCCTGACAGGACTCGTGCAGCTTGCTGGAGTAACACTCCTCGCAGGATTTATTTTTGCAGTTAATTTTGCGTTCGTCCCTGCCGGCGCACTGTTCGAGGGGACATCACCAGCTTTTGTGCTTGGACTTGGTGGGGTTATCGTGATCATCTCAATATGGCCATCAACAACGACACCTGATGTAAACCCCAATATCCACGAGGGGTCTGATCCGCGAGAAGGCACAGGGATGGAGGAAGTGGCTATACCAACTCGCCGTGAAATGCTCATCACTATACCTCTCGCTGCAGGCGGCATGTACGGCGGGCTGATTCAATCGTCAGAGCCCAGTATATCCTCAGACTATTCACCTACTCAAATCAGCGTTATGACATACAATCTACACCAGTACTTCAATACAACTGGTGCATATAATCTTGAGGCAGTTGCTGATTTGCTTTCCGAGCGCGCAGTGGACATAGTCGGGTTGCAGGAAACCAGTGGTGCACGGGTTACGTCGGGCAATACTCATGGTGTTCGATGGCTCGCTCACAAGCTTCATTACCGATATCGAAGTGAGCCAGTAGTCAGACATGGTGGGTATGGTGTGGCCGTGCTCTCAAAATGGCCGCTTCGCGACACGTCCGTCATAAACCTCCCACAGACGGATGGACCGCCTCGAGTCGCAATGCGAGTTGTTGTTACACACCCAACTGGGGATATACCAGTCGTCATAACGCATCTTGAGACGAGCGGTGCTGTTCGCACATTACAGGCAAGACAGGTACGGTCAATGCTGTCAGAAGATGAGACGGCTGTCATCCTTGGTGATTTTAATGCCATACCGAGCGAACGTCCAGTCGAAGTAATGACCGAGTCCTTCACTGACGCATGGGCAACAGTTGAGCGTGAGAATAATGGAGCAACGTTCAGTGCCACGAACCCGGCCAGACGTATCGATTATGTCTTTCATCGTGGGTTTGAGACGATTGAGGCGAATCGCTTCGGACATCCACAGATATCAGACCATCTTGGTGTTAGCGCGGTTCTTCGTCACGACAGTGCTGATGATCGGGTTCAATCAGAGACATCCGAACACAATTGAGATGCTGCACGAATGATGCGTGAGAGAATCCCCATGTATCTCTCACTTGTCGCCCGAACCGCATCGGGGTCAAATCAAAGCCCCAAATACTTCCCGTGGATTAGTCAAACAATCCCATCCGACGATCGGTCTGATAGCCTCGGGTGGTCAGGAGGGTCACGGTCGGGGCGTCCACGGCTCCCGATTGGCCGTCGTCTCCCAAAATCTTCGATCTTCGGTCGACACCATCCGAGCACCGGGAAGGCTGTCGAGAGCGAGAACAGGCACATTCCAATCAAGTTTTTTCTGCCTTCTACAGCGATATTGACGCTTGCACCACGTGTGGTCTTGATGCTCGCAGGAGTTGCATTTGAATCGCTTCTTCTGACAGTTCGCACATCGGACACCGTTGGCTCGTGTACGCAGAGTCAATCCACGCGCTCAAGAAGCATATTCCGCAACTCACAACCACATACAACACGGTCGAACTTCACGACGACCACAAGCCCGAGAGCACTACCGAGTGGGACGTCAAAATCCCGTATCACGAGGATGACTCCCTGTGGATGCCAGCACAACTAAATCTCGAACAGCGGGACTGGTTAGAAGCGTTGCACGCGGGAGACGTCACGATGGGCGAAAGTCGGCCGTCCGAGTCGGACGGGACGTGGTATCTTCACGTCACCGCCACCCGCGACGGAGAGGAACGCTCCGAGGTGCCCGCCGAAGAACGGACGCTTATTGGAGTGGACATCGGGGAAGCGTCACTTGTCACAGTGTGTCACCCCGACGACGACGGTTCTCCGACCGCGCCCGAACTGTGAGGCGACGAGGGCAAGACCGTTCGTTGGCTTCGCAAGACCTACTTCACCGCCAAGCGCCGACTCTAAATGCGCAGGAGCGAGCGTCTCGCTGAGTCCTTCGTTGACGAAGTGTTCCACCGCGTTACCCGCGAAGTCGTGGAGTACGCCGAGTCCGTCGAGAGCTCCGTTGTTGTTCTGGAAGACCTGACGTATATCGGTGAGTCGATGGACGACGGCGGGTTCATGAACTGGCGTCTCCACGGATGCGGATTTGGAAAACTCCACGTGCAGATACGGTACGGTACAGTACAGTACAAGGCTGTCCGAAGGGTGTTCGCGTGGAGACGGTTACCCTGCACAACACGTCGAAGGAGGGCTACGCTTGTGGTGAACTTGGATACCCCCCACGACAGGCGACGTTCGAGTGGACGAGCAACGCTTGCTGGGTAGGCAAGTACCAGGCGGACGTGAACGGCATCATAAATATCGCAGACCGCTACCTCAGTGAAGAGAGCCATTCAGTAGAGCACACGGATGATAATGACTCGGCTGAGGTGGGGGGCGTTTGACCGCCCCACGAGACAGCCAAGCCGTTGCGACCACGCAGGAGACGCTTGGAACGGATGCGTCTTGAAACCAGAGGGCTGCGCCCGGCCTGAGATTCCCGCGTCTTTAGCCGTAGGGGAAGGTCAAGTTGAGAAGAACCGACCGTGAAAGCCGAATGGCTCTGAATGTGGAAGTGGTGCCCGTGCTTGGATGTCAAGCGTTGATGCATCGAACAACAGGAGATCTGTTCGATCCTGCTCAGTGTCAAGTGCCGGCGCGATCACCACCCCATCATCGTCTTCAGTGGCCTCTGGGTGACGGATAGGGACCGGTTCTTCAAGATATACGCCAGCCTCCCACCACTCGCGTGTCTCTCCAGTATCACAGTCGAGTTTGACCAGTCCATTTCCTCCATCTCGATGTGTTAACTGAGCGTAGGTGTAGCGGTGCCGACCACTGACATCGGCCTGCGTAATCCGTGGCAACTCCATGCCGACTTCACTGAGAGAGACACGTTCGACAGATTCGTCTGTTGTGTTAATTCGATACCGAACAGGTGTCCCATCTGGAGTTGGATTGGACGTTATCGTATCTAATTGTTGCATCTGCATCGCATCTAACACACGATTATCTGCATACTCGACCAGATCAAGCACGACGGTATTGTTGTCGAGATATGCGTTAATATGATGAAAAACGAACGCTGAGTCGACGACCGGGTCTGCCACAAGTTCACCGGTGTCGCGTCTAATGACCAGCAGTCGCATACCGCGCTCTGGTTCCCAATTAAACAGGTCCTGAATTCCCTCAGTGAACGGATTGAGTGCTTGGAGAACAGAAATAATGAGCGGCACCTCAACGAGAACAATATGTTCGTCTGTGACACTGCAATCGTGCATATACGCCGGCCCACGAGCTTCAACTGAGGTGAGACGCTCTCGCGTCCGACTGCCGTATGGAATCCGATAAACGTGGTATTTTGGGACGCGTCCGAACTGTGTGGCGAACCCGACAAGCTCGCGCTGTCGTTGATCATCAACGAGGTGTGCTGCAGTCAGGTGTTCAGTCAAATCATCTGCAAACTCAAACTCGTCTTGGGTTTGTAGCGTGTCAAGGTCGAAGGAGACGCGACGCGGTGCCTCAGTCAGTGCAACATATTCTTGATCAATCTGTGCAACATGCACGTTGGCATTATCTGTCGGTGTTGGCAGGCCTGAGCGGAGTGGCTCGATTAGGCGACGCCATCCTCGAGTATCAGTTCCAAACTGGCCAGTGAGGCGACCCTCTGCAGCGTCAGCGTGCGCGTCAGTCCGTAGAAATCGATTACTGTAGGATATATTGCCGTCAATGAACTTATATCGCCGTAGCATGGCTAAACCGTCAAACCAGTGAGAGACCCGTGTTCCGTCTATATCGAATAGCCCTGGCCCATTCCGGATTAATGTCCCTTCAAGCCACGCGGGGACCGTTCCTCGAAATGTGAGCTCTTCATTATCGATTTCTGATTGCAGGGAACGGAACCCTGGGTGAGTCGACATGTCTGTACTGGTCGCTTGAGCCAAAATTGGCTTTCGGACGAGGACTTTGGGGCTGGTCAAAGAATGTACGAGTTGTCTGTTGAAAATAGCTTGATACGGGCCCCGCCGAGCAAACGAAGCTCTCAGCGTCAGGTGGTGTGAAATACGTCGTCACATCACCGCAGTCGCTTCTCGGCTGTCGAATCTGTCCGATGTCGACGTACTACGCACATCTGTCAATACCCTCAGGGGCAATCCTCAAGACTTGTCAGTGGACTCTCATTCTGACCCAGATCAGAAGCACTCCCAACGAACGCACCTATGGAACTGACGGCGAACGCGCCGGTTGCGTTCTACTCTGCTCTACTCCAATCCAATCCAATCCAATCCAAGAACCGTTTTTATCGTGGTCGTCGGGTGATTCGGTTTCTTGACACTCTGTTCTGTCACCCTCATCGTCTGGATTCTTCAGTGTGACATGGAGATGGAATGTGTCCTCGTCCCCCTGTTCATTTCACTGGAGAGTGGCGCTTCGCGTCTTTCATCACGGGGGACTCACGTCTTCGACTTCCGAATGACCAGGTGGCACCCGCCTCAATGTTCTGTGAAACCATCTGATCAACGAATGAGATCTCGGATAACTATGATCGTTATCGCCTGAGTCACACTATTGCTCTCATAACGAGTCTATTATCCATTATCCCGTACCTTGCGCTTCGAGAATCAGCAATACGATTCTCTTTCCGGCGGAATCTGAAGGCGAAGGTTGAAAACACTGAATGACATGAAACTATGCTGGTTACTCGTCGATGTGAGGTGATGCTTGACACGTGGGCAGGAGCCTCGGTCACAGTTTATCAACAAGTATGTCACGATCCTCGGAGAGCAG
>JAQCNF010000161.1 GCA_028275165.1 Haloquadratum sp. | reverse complement strand
TTGATCTAAGAAGATTGGATTGTGCGTCGAATGGGAGGCGTTTTTTGTTCGCCCGAAAGAATATGACATAGTGAATATTGCATGGAAACGATTGACGTACTGATTCGTCGGAAGGGAACACACGGGATGCCAACAGAGCCATATGGAGCTGCGATTCGTGAGCGGTTGCCTGATCATAACGTCGTTGTCGCACACACACCAGACGAGGAGGCCTCACTAATCAAGCGCGCACGGGTTCTGTCTTCAGTTCACGTATCCCAGGAGTTATTAGAAAAGGCTGAGACATTAGAGCTGTTCGCCGGAGTCGCCGCAGGCTATGATCATCTTCCATTGGACCAATTCAGTAAACAGGGGGTGATCGTGACGAACGCAGCCGGAATTCACGCCCCAAACATCGCCGAACAAGTATTGGGATATATTTTAATGCACACTCGACGGCTGGAAATTGCAATAAACCAAACACAGAGAAGCCACTGGCAGCATTTTCAGGCAGGTGAACTAAATGGGTCAACGGTCACTGTCGTTGGTCTGGGAGCCATCGGAATGGCTGTCGTTGATCGTTTGAGAGGATTTGGTGTCGAGACTATCGGAGTACGATACACACCCTCTAAAGGAGGCCCAACTGATGAGGTGATTGGATTTGATGATGCGAAGTTGCAATCAGCGCTTGCCCGGACAGATTACTTAATTTTGGCCGCGCCACTGTCGGAGACGACACGTGGACTCATTGACAAACGGGCGTTTGATACGCTACCGCCAGATTGCTATCTCGTCAATGTCGGGAGAGGCCCGGTAGTCGACACTGATGATCTCGTCACTGCCCTGCGGTCAGATGAATTGAGCGGGGCTGGACTAGATGTCACTGACCCGGAGCCACTGCCTGCTGACCATCCGTTATGGGACTTCAACAATGTTATTATCACGCCACACAATGCTGGGCACACCCCAAAACATTGGGAACGACTTGCGGACATCGTTGCAATGAACGTGGAACAATTGGACACGCAGGACCAATCAGGAGAGTTTGTCAACGTTATTCAACAACCTGAATAGTTATTTTATGATTGTCGCACTGCTGATTCCGTGACATTGACCAGTTTTCCATTGGAATCGAATAAATTCACTGCCTCGAAATCAAACGAGAGTGCAACAGTATCCCCTTCAGAAATATCATCATGATCATTCTTTTTTAATACTGTGAGCTCACGACTATCAAACTGACAGACAAAGTACGCTGTCGACCCACGCATCTCAATCAAACTGACTGTCGCCGTCAGCATTGATTCGGTCGTGCGTGACTCCGAAAGCACGATATCCTCCGGTCGCGCAGCCATTGAATCGATACTGGCATGCCGCACAGAGCGATTCCACTCTGAGTAGATTTCCCCTTCGATTTTCAGACCGCGATCTTCGATGGATGCATCAAAGAAATTCATAGTTGGATTACCAATAAAATCTGCGACGAACTTATTCGCTGGTTTCTGATAGATATTTTCAGGGGGGTCAATCTGTTGGAGTGATCCCTCATCCATGACTGCGATTCTATCGGCGAGCACCATCGCTTCTTCTTGGTCATGTGTGACAAATACTGTCGTGATCTCCATTTCTCCTTGGAGTTGTTTGAGTTCCTTCTGCAATTGAATACGAAGTTTTTGATCAAGCTTTGAAAATGGCTCGTCAAGCAAGAATGCTCGCGGCTCACGCACTAGTGCTCGACCGATAGCGACGCGCTGCTGTTGACCACCAGAGAGTTCACTGGGTCGACGATCAAGTAGCTCTTCAATATTGAGAAGTTTAGCCGTTTTCAGCACGCGTCTTTCGATAGTATCAGCATCGAGTTTTGCAGCACGCAGAGGAGATGAGATATTATTCTGAACGGACATATGCGGGTACAACGCAACCTGTTGGAACACGAGGGCAAAATCTCGCTCTGCTGGCGCCTGGTCATTGACCACCTCACCGCCGACACGAATATCACCTGCGGTGGCCGTTTCGAGTCCCGCTATCATCCGTAATGTTGTGCTTTTTCCACATCCAGATGGTCCAAGAAGAACGAGAAATTCTCCATCCTCCAAGGTGATGGAGATATCATCAACTGCGATTACATCATCGTACTCCTTCCGAAGGTTGAGCAGCTCAGTTTTTGCCATTGGTATTCATTTCCATAGTGAACTCAAAATCATTATGATGACTCAAGTGTGAAGCCAGCGACGAGTCGTTCTTGTGCGATAAAGGCTAGCACAACAATCGGTGTTAACGCAATGATGGTGGCTGCACCCATCCGGCCCCACAGAACACCACGAGTCGTCACGAAGCCAGCTAAATAGATTGGCACGGTCTGTGCTTCCTTTGTCGTGGTTAATACCAGCGCCAATACATACTCATTCCACATCAGTATTGCAGTGAGAATAGCTGCACTGGAGATTCCAGGAGTTGCTAACGGCAGGACGACCCGACGCCATGTTTGCATTCTGGACCACCCGTCAACCCGCGAGGCCTCCTCAAGTTCTTCAGGGATTTTCTGGAAGAAGATCAACATAATCCACGTCGATATGGGGATACCAATAGTCAAGTAAGCAACAATTAATGCCTGCCACGTGTTAATCCACTCTAATCCGATAAACATCGTATATATAGGTATCGCGACTGCGATTGGTGGTAGAAACCGCATGCTGAGTGTGAAGAAGCTTATTTGTCCGTCGCCAGGGTCATACCGCGTGAGTGAATAAGCCGCCAGTGCACCAACAAGTACAGACAGAGCTGTACTAACTGTCGTCACAACCGTGCTGTTGCGGATATAGATCAGAATATCTTCTTCTTGGACAACAGTCATATAATGCTCAAGAGTGAACTGCTGCGGAATGAGCGTTGGTGGATCTGTCTGTGGATTCACGGACACACCAGTGAAGAGATCCCACAGAATTGGACCCCAGATCCACACGAGCCACAGTGCAACTAATGCGTAAACACTTCCGCGGACAAGCGTGCGGGCATACCGATTCGTGTTGGTTAGATTCATGTCAGTATTCCTCCGGGGAAATAAGTTCCTCAGCGACTGCACGGAAGATAATGAACGCAGTGATAAACATTAAAAACCAATAGAGCACACCCGCAGCACTCGCCCGCCCAAGGGAGAAGAAACTAAACCCATAGTTGTATGTGATCATTGCGATTGACTCAGTGAATGAGCCTGGTCCGCCAAGAGTCATCACCTGAATCTTCGGGAATACTTTGAATGCACGGACGACGCGAAGTAACAACACTATCACGATTGCGGTGCGCATCTGCGGAAAAGTAATCCATTTAAATCGCTGCCAGGCACTCATTCCGTCAATCTCGGCAGCTTCATAATACACCTCTGGAATCGCTTGGAGCGTCGATGCAAATACTAGCACAAACAGTGGTGTCCACATCCAGATATCCGTAATGACGATTGCTGCTGCTGCCCATGGTCTCCCTGCAATCCAGTCAATATTCAATGAAAGCAAGTGGTTAACAAGGCCAAACTCCACATTAAATAACATACGCCAAGTGAGACCAGCAATTACTGGACTAAGCATCATCGGAGGGAGGCTTAACACCACAAGCAGTTGTCGGCGCTTGATATATTGGCTATATATCAGTAAAGAAATTCCAAGCCCAAGTAGAAATTCACTGCTCACCACAATCATAACGAACACAATGGTAAACAAAACTGCACCCGTAAATCGTCCATCAGACAGGACGCGTACAAAATTCTCGATGCCGACAAATGCCTCGCGTTGGCCCGCTGAGCTAAACGCGAACACGCTATCATAGATCATCTGAATAAACGGATATATCGCGATTGCTAACAGCAAGATCACTGCTGGGGCAACGAATAACCACGCAATCGCTCGCTCACTGCTGAGACCGTCTTCAACGCGCTGACGCCATATGGAAAAAATATCTACAGTGCTCATCTCAGAGCTGGTCAGTTACCCATGATGCTCTGCCATTCGCTGTGGATTGTGTTAATCGTCTCTTCAACTCCAGCACTTCCAGAGAGTGCCTCACTAATGCGCGTTTGCATTGTGTTACCGAGTTCTTGATAATTCGGGTTCCGCGGACGAAGAGAGAGTGTCTTTATCCCTGGGTTCGCCTCTGGGTCTTGATATCGCAACTGCGGAGATGCCTCTTTAAGATCATCAGTAAATGAGGATGCACGTGTCGGCGTCACACCGTGTTCACGCATCGTGTATTTATCCATCTCCTTTGAGGTTGCCCACTGTGCGAAAAGAAATGCAGCGTCTTTCCGATCCTGATCCGAGAAAGAATTAACCAGCATACCCCATCCACCTAAGTCAGGATAACCCCCTGGTGTGAGTGTCACACGAACGCCGTCTTCCCAGCCCCATTTATCGATTATCTTCTTTGTTGCTGTCCCCCACTGCTCAACAGCCCACGTGTCACCATTGAGGAATTGGTCTCTGCTCTGTGTATATCCGGTCGAGAGTGGATTCCGCGCGAATTCAGTCTGATCGACCATTAATTGCAGCGCGTCTTGTGCACCCTGCATGCTGAGTCGAGAGTTACCGTCCTCATCAAGCATACTCTGCATACCAGTTTCTGCAGAGAATCGATTTGGATAGTAGTATACGATGTTCCATCCACGTCGTCCTTCAAGCCCCATCTGATGCCCTTTATCATGCATAAATTGTGCAACTTTGTTGAATTGAGCATAGCTGTCATATCCCTCAGGAAATGGGGGCATGATGTCGAAGTCGTGATTCTGATTAAACTCGTCAGCGTACTGCTCAAGCAAGTCTTTACGCACGTTGAGTTTCATTGTGTCACCGTACCATGGCAGGCCATATGTCTCACCATTCCATTGGCCATAGTTTCGTGCGAAGACGTCAAGATGGTCATCGTAATCATATGACTCCATTGCCAACGAAGAGTCGTTGAGATATGCCTCAAGTGGCTCAGCCCAGCCTGGATCCATAAGCGTCCCTGTCCAAATGACATCTGAAACAAATGCATCGAACTCTGCCTGTCGAGCGCGAAGTTGATTTTGGAGCTTTGTGAGCATTTCGCTCTGCGCATATGATGTAACATTCACCTCAATACCAGTCTCTTCGTTGAATGTTGAGGCTAAGTCATTCATCGGCTCCGTATACAGCGAACTTGTTGCAAACGTGATCGATACATCCTGATACGCAGCGTAGTTCGGCCCAGATTGTGTTGTTGACTCACTACCGCTACCAGCAGTCGTCCCCTGGGAAGCGTCCTCGCTTTCGCCGGTCTCGCTCCCGCCGCCACTGCATCCTGCGAGGGCAGCAATTCCCGCAGCAGTCACGCCAGTCAGATATCGGCGGCGGCTCTGTGTCGGGTCATCTTCTGATTTATGTGTCATGATGTTCAGGTCCCGTGCGTTATCCAAACCTGCACGTTACGCTAGAGCAAGACAAGGTATGATAAAAAAGATTATGATGAATATCGCGCCATATTCTGGAAATTGATATCAGTGTGAGCACTGGTTAGAGTCTTGCTGGGTCTCTGTCCTAATAATATACTAACTATTATCTCCGCAGCATACCTCTCAGCACGAGTCATTCGAAAGACAACATGGAGTCGTGATAGAAAACTGTGATTCCCGTGCGACCTCGGGCATCTGCCTTGTCCTCTGTATACGCTTACAAATCCTTTTGAGGTTCGCGGTGAAGTCCCTCGCAAGTCCCGAGGCTTCACCGTTTTGTCCATGCCGTCCAGAAACGGACGGACACAGACTTCATTCCTCCTGAGCTCCCTCTCTCAAAGTCGGCTCAAACACCCAAACACTCGCTGTGTCCGTGAGGGTCCTCCACAGCCATCGACAACCCCCGTCTCACCGCTAGTGGCGGATTTTGGGAGGAGTCGCATTTCCAAACCTCCGAACGACCGTTTCATATAAACCTCTTTAGTGTCTGTCAACATCTTTAGATGACGGCACGAGGCGAAATGACTTTGATAGACTTCACCCTCTCAAGTGGTTTGAGACCCAAAGCGTCATCACGGGAACGGAAACGAGAACGGAAATCTTCGATTTCCAATCAGGAACAAGGCTGAGGCAACTGCCCTACTCAGCCTGTGGATTCAACATATTCAATGTTCGTACCGACGGAAGCAGCGAGAGGTATAGATGCTCTGGCGATACATACATAAGCTAATACGTTGATTCGTGTCTGTGCTTCATCGCAATCGTGCAAGCGATGACCCGCCCACGTCCGTAGACAGTGGTCTAAATTTCACAGACCGGTAGTGTTTTAGCAATCACCAGACCTGAGATATAATATGTCTAAGACAACAATCACCGATTTTGAGACATATATCGTTGCCAATCCATGGAAGCCATGGGTCTTCGTCGAAGTCATAACTGATAGCGGGGTCAGAGGGCTCGCAGAGGCAACGACGCATGACAAACCTCGGACGGTCGTTGCTGCAATTGAAGAGATGTCGAAATACTTCATTGGCTCTGATCCATTCGAGACTGAGCAGATGTGGTTAGAGATGTACCGTGATGAATGGTTTTCAAAGAATATCATCAACACGACAGTGATCTCAGCAATCGATATGGCCTGTTATGATATCAAGGGAAAGTTGCTCAATGAGCCAGTGCATGATTTACTCGGAGGAAAAGTGCACGGAGATGAGTTGCGGGCTTATGCAAATGGATGGTACACAGACACAAATGGCGATCCAGAAAAATTTGCAGAAGCAGCTCAGGCAGTTGTTGACGATGGATATGACGCCATGAAGTTTGACCCATTCGGGGTGGCGTGGGAGCGAATGAGCCGAAAAGAACTGAATCACGCGATTGATATCGTCAGGGCGGTTCGTGAGGCCGTCGGGCCAAACGTTGACCTCCTCATTGAGGGTCACGGCCGGTTCAGTGCTGGCCATGCAGTTGATGTTGCACACAAACTCGCTGAATTCGACCCAACGTGGTTTGAGGAGCCCTGCCCACCAGATTCAATGAATACTCTTGCTGAGGTCTCACGGAAGTCACCCATTCCAATCGCGACTGGAGAACGACATATGACGAAACACGAATTCTTTGAACTAGTTACACAAACAGAGGTTGATGTCATCCAGCCGGATCTAATGAACACTGGAGGCATCACTGAAGGAAAAAAGATTGCAGCCATCGCGGAGGCAGATCATGTCGGGTATGCCCCGCATAATCCACAGGGACCAGTCGCAGGTGCAATCTACGCTCATGTCTGTGCAACGGTTCCAAACTTTATGATTCAAGAAATGTTTCAGACATACGATGTTGAGTGGGTTGATGAACTGTTGGTTGAACCCCTCGAAGTGAAAGATGGGTATGTGACCATTCCAGATGGACCAGGATTCGGAATCGAATTAGATCACGACGTGGTTGCAGAGCATACGTACACTGAGGAGAAGGTGCATACAATAAATCTATTCGAGAAGGGGTGGGAAAAGCGCGAAGTGGATCGTCGATAGACCCTGTTATGCGATATCTGATCGATATTCAGCCGTTCCAGACGGAGAAACGTCCTGTATTCGAAATAGACCGCCAGCTCCGCTGCCCTCTCTGTCGCGACTATTATCGTTCAGTGCCGTCGTAACGTATAATTCAGTATAGTTAGACCCACCAAAGGTAACAGCTGAAACTTTTGTTGCTGGAAAAGACACCTGCTGGAGTGTTTCGCCAGCCTCTGTGTATTGGACAATTTTCGAGCCATTCCAGCGGGCAGACCAAATATTGCCAGCGCTGTCAACAGTCATCCCATCCGGTATCCCACCATCCGGTGGTGTCTCCACGAGTGCTCTCCCGTTAGATATGTGGCCGGTCTCAGCCGTATAATCGTATACAAAGATACGGTTCGTATTGGATTCAGTGAAATAAAATCTTGATAAGTCGGGCGAAAACCCCATTCCGTTCGAGATATCAACGTCGTTAATTACGACTTGGCTTTGTCCGTCGGGGTCGAGACGATAGAGGTCCCCGAGTTCAGTCTCACCTGGCATCGTCCCACAAAAAACACGCCCCTTTGGGTCAGCAATTACATCGTTAAATCGAGTGTCAGCATCGATACTCGCGACTTGTGTTGCGGTATCAGACCCAGGAACGTAACGGAGCACTGCACTGTGGGTAAAGCACAACAATGCACCATCCTGCTCAATCGTAAATCCGCCCAGTGGAACGTCTGGGAATTCATATGCTAAGCTATGTGATTTGGTGGCTGGGTCATACGAATACAGCCGGCCTGGTGGAATATCTACCCAGAAAAGCCGATTCTCCTCAGGATGCCACAGCGGGCCTTCACCGGTATGGTGAGTTGTATCAGCAATACATGTTGGTGTGTGCATATGGTGTCAGTTTATTTGTCTCTGTATGTATTATATGTAATGGAGCTCAGAAATGAGCAATTTTATCTCGACGATAGAGGTCTAAACTCGTGACTGCATTCGGTTGCTCCTGTCTGACCGCAAATGCGATTGCGTCCGCTACTTCAATCGGTTCGGTGACATCGCCTTTGTCAAATCGGTCGGTGAACTTTTGATCCGTTTGTATGCCGAACTCCGTCCGGACCTCTGTCGGATTAATGCAACTCACCGCAACTCCATCGGGCCCGTATGTTCCTTGTAAACTAATTGCGAAGCCACGTGTCCACCACTTCGTCGCAGCATACATCGCATCCTCTGGACGAGGGTGGTTTGCTGCCATGCTCCCAGTGAATACTAAGTTACCTGCCGTTTCACGCAGATATGGAATCGTTGCTCGTGCAAAGTAGAACATACCATCTATGTTGACATCTCGCATGAGTGTGAAGTCATCATCGCTCAGCTCAGTGATAGGGCGATTTACACCTAACCCAGCATTACTGACAGCAATATCAACTTGTCCGAACTGCTCAATCGTTTCCTCGACAAGCTCGTTTACCTCTTGTGAGTTCGTCACATCAGTTGGTATGACTGCAACTGCTTGGCCAGTCTGTTCTCTGATCTCCTCCGCAACAGACTCAAGTCGGTCACTCCGACGAGCAGCAATCGCGACATCTGCACCGTCTTCAGCAAGAACATGTGCAGTCGCTTCACCAATTCCCGAGCTTGCGCCTGTAATGACAGCTACACGGTCAGCCAGTGGATTCGTTCGCTGTGATGGTCGCTCAGTCATATATGTAAACTCATGAGCAGCTAAAATATGATTCTATGGATTCGTCTACTGGTATCATGATGATACGCGAATTTGATGGCCCCTTCCAAGCATGCACCAATTTCGTTTGATAGGTATTTTGGAATGCGTATTGGCACCCCGCATCCTATGATGGGCGCACATTAGCTGATTAGATCAGTTGGCACCGATGAGTCCGGAAATTCATGTCGGTGTCACCACACCGTTTCATCGCGCGTCGTGAGTGCTGACACATTCAATTGATTGAGGCCGCCTCACGCCGTATTCTGCTCATCGTCTGTCAATAATAATATGTTTCGGGACTAGCGTGTTTTCGACAGCGTGGTATAATGCGTGGGTTTCAGATGTATAGAGACATTACCAGTCCGTCTATACACGATTTCTAAAAAGGTGGTCTTATTACTCGTTGGGCGTGTCATAATATGGCTGTGCTGTTTCCACACGATTGAGTCGTGAGATTTCATCGAAATCACGCGAGAACGGCAGAAATGAGACCACAGGAACTGACGGCTCGATAGGTTGAGCAGGTCAAGCAGTCATCGACTGTTGGCCTTGCTCCCAAGGTGAGTGGTGGGCCTCGTGCTCTCGAACCAATTAGAATGCACTATCCGCGAATCCGCCATCAACTGTTAGCACTTCGCCAGTCACATATGACGCCGCATCACTCGCCAAGAATACCGCCGGTCCAATCATTTCCTGACGATCAGCCACTCGGCCTAACAGAGTTCGGCGGTCAATCTGCGCTCGCTTTTCCGTTCCTTCTGCATACGTCTCATTATTTTGTGGAGTGATAACGAAGCCAGGGGCAATCGCGTTCACTCGTATCTCTGGAGCTAATTCTTTCGCTGCAGCGCGGGTGAAGGCTTCGACACCACCTTTCGCGGCTGAATACGCCGGTAAATCAGCCATCGCTAAGCGCGCCGCCAGAGAGGAGATGAGAATGAGTGAACTATCATCGGACATACGTGGGGCGAAAGCTTGGGTAACACGACGAACCCCATCAAGAGCAATATCAGTCACTCGATCCCAACTCTCCTCTGAAATATCCATCAGTGGCGACCGTGATATCGCCCCCTGAGAGCTCACAACGACATCGATCGCTCCAAACTCTTCAATCGCAGCCTCGCGAAGCGTATGCAGAGTCGATATATCCGTCACATCGCAAGTGATTTCTAATGTTTGTCTGCCTTGGTCGCGTATCAACGCTGCAGTAGAGCTGACAGCGGATTCGGTCCGACTCGTCGGAATGACGTCTGCTCCAGCAGCCGCAAATCCAACCGCGATTGCCTGTCCGATGCCGCTGGTCCCACCGATGACGATAGCAGTCTTATCGACGAGAGAAGCAGGCATTGAATCGATATTTTCCATACGTCATACGAACAGGCAATTATAAAAATTGTTTCGTGACTCCTTGAGGAGTTTCAGGAGCTTCGGTTTATATGGCCCTTATCACCGCGTGAATTGTCTTTTGACGGAATTGAGTGTTGGGATACGTTTACCACTCAGCAATCCGCCCATCATCATGTCGCCATGTGGGGCATCGCCAGTCTACGTTCCCCTCACGAGATTCGACAACATCTGTATCGATCTCGATTCCGAGACCAGGTTCACTTGGCGGTGCAACTGTCCCCGCGGTAAATTGAAACACACTTGGATCAACAAGATAGTCAAGTACATCGCTGGTATCGTTGTAATGAATGCTTAGACTTTGTTCTTGAATGAGTGCATTCGGTGTGCAGAAGTCGACTTGGACGCAAGCTGCCAGTGCGATCGGACCAAGTGGACAGTGAGGCGCCAGAGCAACATCGTATGTCTCTGCCATCGCTGCAATCCTTTTGACCTCACTGATTCCTCCAGCATGCGAGAGGTCGGGCTGGATCAGGTCAACAGCACCAGTCTCAAGTAGCGGTTTGAAATCCCATCGGGAGTACAGGCGTTCACCTGTCGCCAGAGGAGTCGATGTATGTGCAGCTAATTCGGGAAGGGCATCATCAGCACCTGGAGTTACGGGCTCTTCGATGAACATTGGATCATATGGCTCCAGTGCTTGCGCCAAGCGCGGTGCCATCGCTTTTGAGACGCGGCCGTGAAAGTCGACACCAATATCGATTGATTCGCCCAGCGCGTCACGTAACCTCTCAAGTCTCTCTGCTGCTGCAGATACAAGATCTGAAGAGTCAATATGTTCCATTTCGGGTGTGGCATTCATCTTCAATGCGGTGAAACCATCATTGACCTTCTCCTCTGCAGCCTCAACCACTGCACTGGGTCGATCACCACCTATCCACTGATACACACGCAGCTCATCACGCACCCGACCCCCAAGCAGTTCGTACACAGGCGCATCAAAGTATTTCCCCTTGATATCCCAGAGCGCTTGATCAATGCCGGCAATGGCGGACATCAATATTGGTCCCCCTCGATAGAATCCTCCACGGTACATACCTTGCCAGTGGTCCTCAATCCGAAGTGGGTTCTCGCCAAGGAGATACGATTCCAGCAGTTCCTCAACCGCAGTCGCAACTGTCCGGGCACGGCCTTCAACAACCGGCTCGCCCCACCCAACTGTTCCGTCGCTGGTTTCGAGACGTAAGAATAACCACCGTGGAGGAACCTGATAAAGCTCGTAATCAGTGATCTTCATCCTTGACATCCTCCATGGCTCACTACATGTCTTGATTCAGTTCCACTCTGTGTCGGGTGAAGTTTGAGCGTTTGCACATCACGCATATCTGGGAGCATTATATTTGAGACCACCGCAACGATTGAGGACAGATGTAATCGTACGGTTTTTAATATCTATAGTCTGTGCGACTCGGTATGAGCTCAATAACGCTCAAGGAGCGACTCAACCGTGGTGAAACAGCGGTCGGAACTTTTCAGGCGCTACCCTCAGCTGCAGTATCTGAGATGGCTGGGCTGGCCGGGCTGGACTTCGTTATTATCGATCAAGAACACGGTCCACTGACAGCTACTGATTCACTTCCGCTCTGTGCAGCAGCACAGCACGGTGGATCAAGTCCGATTGTACGAGTACGGGAAAACTCCATGCCAGAGATACAGCGGGCGTTGGATATTGGTGCCGAGGGAGTCCAGATTCCACAGATTGAAACACAAGCCGATGCCGAAGCTGCAGTGAAAGCAGCCCGATTCAATCCTGTTGGTGAACGTGGACTATCTCCATATGTCCGGGCTGGCGGATATGATGGAAGTGAAACTTACACTGAAGACCAGAACGAATCAGTACTGGTATCAATTCATATTGAGGGTCAAAATGGGCTTGACAATATTGAGGATATCCTATCAGTTGATGGAATTGATCTCATCTTCATTGGGCCATATGATCTCTCACAGTCACTTGGAATCCCAGGGCAAGTGACCGATCAGCGGGTTGAACAGACCATGACGGAAATTTGTGAACTCGCGCAGGAGGCAGGAAAAATCGTCGGCACATACGCAGACTCAGCTGAGGTTGCCAGCCAATGGATTGAAGTCGGCGTACAATATGTTGCTGTGTCGGTAGATGTATCATTCTTAAAACGGCGATTCGCTCAGCTTGCAGATTCGATTGCCAACTGAATGAGATACTTTTGAGAGTTTATCAATTATTCGTATGTATGAACATCGCCGGTTGCGTGTGATTTGATAAACTGCCAATCGTATGTAACACCGAGACCAGGTCCAGTTGGAACCTGCACACACCCGTCGGCATCAATTGTATCAATATAATCAGAGTAACCGTCAGCATAGACAGGTGCAACTGGATTGGGAGCATCAGGATGAACCAGTGCAAGTTCGTAATAATTTGCATTTCGAGTCGCAGCTAAACAGTGTCGCTGGGCTGGACCAGGGGCATGATATTCGACGTCAAGCCCAAAGCCCTCAGCGACGCGAGCGACTTTCATTGCCCCAGTAATCCCTGCATCATACTCAGGATCTGCACGGACGAAGTCAGTGGCTCCATTTGCGATGAAATCTGTATGTATCTCAAGCCCGCGAATGTGCTCAGTCTGGAGGATTGGGGTTGAGAGTTTTTGACCGAGTTTTTGATGAGCAAACTGAGACGTCCCAGCATCGCGGAATGGGTCTTCATACCAGTAGAAGCCCTGCTCGTCGCATGCTCTTCCGACTCGCAATGCATCTGCGAACGTTTCGAGTTCACAAGCAGGGTCAAGCATCAGGTCCATGTCATCGCCAACACGGTCACCAACGGCGTGGACTGTCTCAACCTCACGGTCAACGTCGCGAGACGCATCGTCTCCACCCCACCCATGAATTTTGAATCCTGGATATCCCCGATCTAAACACTCCTCAGCGAAATCGGCGAAGGCTGCTGGTGAATCTAATCCTCCGTTTTCATCACCATGATAGGTCGATGCATATGCTGGCAACTTGGTTCGGTAGGTTCCGAGAAGTTCGTGCAGCGGGGCGTCGTGATATTTGCCTGCGAAATCCCAGAGTGCGATATCGATCGGCCCCATGCCCATGCGGTCATACTTGCGTAGCGCGCGCTTGATCTCACTCCAGTGTCGCTCGCGGTGGAGTGGATTCCGACCGATGAGATAGTCGGCGAACAGATTGATCTGAGCTGCTGCTGGTGAATTCCCACCAACATACTCTCCAGTTATTCCCGTGTCAGTGTGAATCTTGAGCCCGAACAG
>JAQCNF010000159.1 GCA_028275165.1 Haloquadratum sp. | reverse complement strand
CAATTCGAAAGTTTTCGCTTTTTTATTTGATCTTTTGTTTGTTTGATTCTCTTATAAATGGATTGTAACAGTGATTCGTTACTGAACTTCTCGATATCGACTGAATCTACTTTTTCGTGCCAAGATAATATGTTGTCTACGCCCTCAATTTGCGTGTCGTCCTCGAATTGTCGGTTGAATATGCGGGTTTCAAGCGTAGTTATCGCGTCGTATGCAGGATCAACCGGGCCGTCGGCCACCTCGTTCAAACTCCGGTCAACTCTTTCCAGTACAAACTCTTCAACTCGCTCAAGCAACGACGCCCGGGTTTCCTTGATTGTACTAGCGATCGTGGCGATTCCTCTCTTGCGAGTCTCATCCCGAAGCACAGTGGAATCTGGCCCGGACCCGATCTGTCCACCCGTTCTCAGTGTCTCTGTCCGAGAAATGACTGACTGCACCTCATCGGCATTAAATCCGGAATCCTCCGTGGGATGAGCTGAGTCATTCGACATATAATTGAACAGGGTATCGATGTCTTTCAGCACCTGTATCGGGCTCGTCTCGACAGCATTTTCAACCGATTTTATCTTCTGAACGCTGATGTCAATGTAGTAGGACTCGGCAGTCGCTCTCAATTCAGCGAGTTGATCCGATATAAGGCTCTCAGTTTTTCGGTTCAAACACTCAAAATTGTCGTACGATCCTGGCTGGAGGACCATCTCCGCGGATCGAATTGTCTTTTTTCGACCATTTGTCGCGACAGCAAACGTGACCCTGTGGAGATCGCGAGCCAGATAATAATTTATCACGGCCGCAGCATAGTCGTAGCTACTAAACCCGAGATCGAGCGGGTTGGTGTCTTGAACTAATTTCTCGATCGCGAGAAGTCGCCCAATATCGTATTCTAACTGACCGGGAGTATTGAACTCATACTCCGCGATAGACCATGGGATTCTCCAGCGAGGCTCGTTTTTGTAAAAGTCCCAGTCGGTGTCCGATTCGTGTTGATTCAACCGTGACACTAACTGTGTCGGCAGATCACCCGGGTGGTCGGGCTTGAATTCAACATAAAAATTCGCCTTGTCTCTACCCTCAACCTGTGGTGCGTCGGCACGAACTAAGCTTATAATTCTCCCCTCAGTCGTGTCAATGAGGTATTCAATCGCATTGTTCACGACATCCTGAATTTTCTCACTCCCACCCGACACCGGCTCGTCGGGATACACCTGGATTTTATTAGTATTGTAAATTCGAAGTTCTGCCATACGTTGTCACTGTCTGACGACTGCATCTATCAGCTGGTCGTATCCGATCGGGCGAATCTGACCGTCTTTGACACGCAACTTCTGTTCACCGTTTTTGTCCGTCCCGGTGAGGAAAAACAACGGAAACACCTGGTAATCGGCCAATTCGATTAAATTCCCCGCCATCGGGTGACTGGACAATCGTTGGTGCACGTGTTCACTGAATTCCTCAAATTCGCCACTCGTCGGAGTTGTTCCCGAGGTCAAATTATCATACTCCGGTATGAAATGGTCTGCCTTGGTTGCGACCGGAATTATCTCGTCGGGTCCGGCACCCTGAACGATCTGCGTCATCTCTTTCAACATCATTCCGGGGTCGTCTGCCATGATGTCACCGTCAGTCACGAATCGCTGTGAATCAATCAAGACGAGCAGCTTGTCCGCGGTCCCGACGTTCTTGATCAGGGCTTCTTTCACCTTGTCAATCTCGTCTGGCGATATGTTCGAAACCGTTTGAACTCCGTTACTAGAGTCCTGTGGCGTCTGCGAAGAATCCCCGACGGACTCATCAGTGTCATCATCTTGAGCAGTCGGACTATCGGTATCTTTCACGGCTCCGGTCGTTATCTCGCGCGTCGGCGACGCGGAATCTCCGATTGTTGGCGACGTCGTGGTGTCCGTATCACTGCTTGTTGAGTCATCATCTGTATCCGTATCACCTGGGACAGTATCTGTGTCCGTTCCGACTGTTGGCTGGTCTGAGGCCGAGTCGTAATCCTGACCATCGAGTGGGTTCGCCGCCGGGCTCGTGTCAGTCCTTGGTGACTCATCATCGGGTACCGCCCCGTCGATTTCGTCTAGGTCTATCGTCTCTGGACTCGCTGTATCGTTTGCCACATCACCGTCATCATCCTCTGTTACTTGAGGATCAACACTATCGTCCGAATCGTCACTATCCTCCGTTGTCTGAGGATCGACACTGTCGGCTGAGTCGTCTGGTGACTCGTCTTCGAGCGGCTCGTCGAATTCTACGTCACCAATGATGTCTTCGATTGAGCCGAGCGAGCCCTCGGTGTCTCCGTCCGCAGACGACTGTGTCTCAGTATCTGCGGCTTCGGGGTCATCCTCCGCGGGTTCGCCTCCGTCAGTCATCTGTTTGCCCCTTTTTTGATTATACTCTTTGGCGAGTCCTTCTAGAACCTCCCCTGGGTAGTCGTACATGTTCACGGTCGCGCTGAGCAGCTCACCCTGTTTCGTGTTCTTCCGCACAAACTCGAGCACAACCTTCTCTGCCGCATCAATCATCGTGTTTCCAATCCCCCAGTCAGTCAGCCCTTCCCTCTGCCCGGTGACCCGGTCGGCCTGCTCTTCGACGATGTCCGGCATTCGACCTCGCAGACCTTCGAGTTGGTATTGATCGTTGTTTCTGACGGTCAGATTAATACCGAGAGCGAGGTACGTCTTACCTGACTGTTGTGGGCCGAGCACCTCGAACTGTGTTTCGTCTGAATCGCTTTCGGATTCGGCAGAGCCACCCAGCGTCATCGTATTGATATCCAGTAACGAGTAAATGAAGTAGAGTAATCCAACGCTGGCACCGCTGTGTAACAGGATCTGGACCGTGCTTCCGTTGTATACAATATTGAGGGCGTTCGCAGCCAGAACCACCAGCACAATGGCGACGACGAGATACCGGTAAGCGGCCGCAAATTCTGCAGGGCGATTTCTGTTTCTCTCTGGGACAATCCAGTGGGCCCACCCGCTGTCGTCGTGTCTGAAATCGATACTCAACAAATCACCGCCTCCATCGTCGGACCGTCGAAGCTCCGTCATCAGTCCGATAGCCACACCGACGAAGAAGACACCAATGTTGAGACCACTGGTGAGGTTAATTCGCTCTGTTGCCAGTCCGATTCCCAGTATGTCGAGCAATACAAGCACGAGAACCGTCGTCGAGATCAGAATGAATCCCTGATATCGTTTGCGCCAGTCATTGGCAAACAGTATGAGCAACGAGAAGAACACACCTCCGGCGAGCATCAGGATGGCCTGCAAACTTTGGCCACCTGGTTGAGCGAACGGGATATTAACAGTGTTCAGGAGGAACGCGTGTGCCCCACTCGTCCACATTGAGAAAAACAGATGGGCCACCGGACCGGCGAAAAACAACGTGCCGACCAGATAGTACGCAAAGTTTCGCTTGTCATCTCGCGCAGTGACCGTCGCTGACATGTTATACCATTAGCATATGGCTCATATCAATTAAATACACCTACCACTTCGTATTCAGTCACCCCAAAGTACATATCTCATCCTGTCAATTGGTCTAATAGACATTTTACGGCCGACTCATGGTGAAAGATATCGACGATATGGCCGACGAGTGGGCTCGCGGTATTCAATCGACGGGCGAGCAGTATCACGACGAATTCCTGCTCAAGCGCCCGAAAGCCGAGTGGGCCCCGTATATCGACGAAACTGCCAAGGATCTCTCCTCAGGAATTCAGATTGGTGATCTCACGCTGTCAAAGAACAACTTCGGCCAGGAGGTCGGGGGATTCTATCGGCGAGGATTGAAACAGACTGTGGGTCGTCATGCGGATTTGCCGTCGGTACTTGACGATGATATTAGTGACAAAAAGCTGGGTCGGCTCGCGTACCAGCTCAATGAGTTCAGTCACGAGATATCTGACAGCAATCTCGGGATCGAAGACGTTGAGACGGCAACAGAAGCTGTCATCGAGAAGGTACTTACTCGCCACGTCGGTCAAGAGTTGAGTGTCTCATTTGACTTGTCCGGCGTCACTGTCGCTGACGTGACAACACAGCTGTTCAAAAATCGGACAGTGGCTTCCAATGTAGACTTGCTATTATCGGAGTTTCAGCAGAGTCTCGGGAGTGGACTGCTGTCGTTGATGGACCAGCCTCAAATGATGACCCCGCTCTGGAGTCATCAGCGGGACGCACTCGCAGAGTGGGCTGATCAGGGGCTGGAGGGATACGTCGACATGGCCACCGCCACGGGCAAAACAGTGCTGGGGCTCGCCGCAATAGCGCTTACTTACGGACAGCTCCACCCGGACGATCAGCGGTCTGAGATAGATACGTCTGAGGCTGCATCTATCGGTGAAACAGATGACGTGTTGATCGTCGCCCACAGTGAATTAATACTTGAACAGTGGCGACGAGAGTTTGAAACACATCTCAATATCCCACAGGAGCGAACAGCCGGAGAGGAGCCGATAACGCTGGAGTGGGGACAGGTCCACTTCAAAACGGCTCAATCGTTACTCAATCAAGATCGGGTGTCGTACGATCTGGTGCTGTTGGACGAGGCTCACCACTATGCAACTGGGTCAGAGTGGGGGTCGCTGCTTGAGGAGTTCGATAATAATATTCTGGCCATGTCAGGGTCAGTAGATGATGCGGGATCTGACAGCCAACGGATCAAAGAGCGCCTAACGAACAGTGTTGGTCCGGAGCTGACGCGATATACGGTCACTGATGCACGGGCAGATGGGGTGATTCCATCCTTCGATTGGGAGGTCCACTATGCACCATACGACGCGAATACGGAGGATCTCAAACAGACTGCGAATAGGGCCGAACGGGCATTCAGCCATTTTCGAGAACAACTCTCCGATGGAGAACTCAACATCGACACTGACCGGCGGTTACGAACATACCAGGATATACGACGGTTTTCTCACACATCTGAGGGGAGTACTCTTAAAAAACAGAACGACCGATTTCGTGATCTGGTCACGCGATTGTTTTCGCGTCGGACCAAGCGGTGGAACCTCTCTCCAGTGATCGAGTCTGTACTTGAACTGATCAGTGACCACCACGCTAGTGAGAAAGTGGTGGTATTGGCCGACAGTAATGCGCAAGTCAAGCAAATCGAGTCTGGTCTGCAGTCGATCGTCACTGATCCGGAGTCGGTCTATCGTGTCTCAGGATCTCAAGATCTTGATCGACAACACGAGATAATCACGGAATTCGACGAGCCTGACACCACGGGCACCCTTCTTGGCACTGGTGACTTACTCGGGGAAGGCGTCGACATGCAGCGTGCCTCTGTAGCAATTAATATGGCGACCGGTGGAGTGAATCAACAACTAGTACAGCGAATCGGACGTGTGCTTCGGAATCCTGTCGACACACCCAAACACGCCATTTTTTACAATGTGGTCGGTGTCACTCCAACCTCTGCTGGGGCCGTCACTCGTGAGGACGGAAAACAACTAGTTGAACAAGCGGCAGGATTTTGCTCACTCGGCCGTCGCTTCGACAAACTGCCACACTTCTCGATTGCTGAGAAACTGGACACCGCAGTAGTGTCGGAGTTATTGAATAAGGGATCTGAATTCATTAGCTCAATTGACGCTGACGGGTTGTACACGTGGGAAAGTGAGACAGTTGATCGAAAGGATCTATCTGCACTCCTGAACGCAGTTGATGACAGTGCCGACGGCGCAACGGCCATTTTCGACAGTTGGAACGATCACGCGACCCAACACAGCAAAACCCGGGAAGAGTTCGCTCCAGACGCAACCAGCGCCGAGAAAGACACTGGCTCACCGGACAACCCGGAAACGTCGATTGACGCAGAGAGTGAACAACGGACTGACCCCACTGATGCAGAATCTGACACTGTGGGGTCGTCCGAGGACTCGTCGAATCCGTCCACCTCCGATGATAATCTGGGTATCGTCACACCAACAGATAGCTTTAAAGACGGTCGCGTGAGCGAGACAGCGCTTCTGTCGGATATCACGCGGGTGGAATCAACGGTAGGCGATGTACCGACAAAAAGCGATATGAAGCAACACGGACGCTACACCATTGACGACTTCGAGACAGCGTTCGGAACATGGTCTGGTGCGGTCCGAGAGGCTGGATTCGTGCCACACGGTAGTGCAAGAGAGTCGTCGTATTCACGCACAGACGTTGTTGAACAAATACAGCGAGTCGACAACCAGGTCAACTCCACCCCAACCACTACAGATATCAACGAGCACGCGCCGTTTAGCTCCGGAGTAATCTATAATCACTTTGACTCGATCGGAGACGCCCGCGATGCTGCCGGGGTTACCGCGAACTCGGATGCGAACCAGAACCCGAGATCAAACTCGAACACCCGAGAGCAGTCCCACTCACGCGTAGACATCATCAAGGGGATGCAGCGAGTCGCCGAGCGGGTCAGCGCTGCTCCATCGACGGCTGATATCGACAAACACGCTCCGTTTAGTTCCAACACGATTTATCAGCATTTCGACTCGATTGAAGACGCCAGAAGTGCTGCTAAAGTCGAAGCTACACAGATGGACGGTAAAGATGGCTACAGCGGAGCGCCGGATACAGACCGCTCAGACACGGACCCAGAAATAGAGCCGAGCCCGTTGTCAGAGTACTATGAAGCGCTGTACAGACTGTTCTCACTGGTTGAGACGATGAACACCAGC
>JAQCNF010000152.1 GCA_028275165.1 Haloquadratum sp. | reverse complement strand
GATTTCGCCACCACCGGCGTGAGTCGGCGGATAACGAGGAGTGATGAGAGCGAGATCAATCATACATAGAGTAACTGTGTCCCAATTTTATGATCGTACTTGTAGAAAAGATCGGCACCAACGTGAAATAACCTCCGGACAAAATGAGGAGACTGTGGATTCATTTGTACCCCAACGATTGAAGTCGGTCTTCAACAATCTCGGAGCTTCCACGTTCAAATCCAAGTGGATCGTCTTCCACGAGTTGACGCCGTTCGTTTGTAGGAATGACGAGCCAAGGCACTTGGTACAGTGTTTTATTCCGTATATATTGGTGAGAGTGCCCATACTTTGGCGTGGTAAAAGGGATTATGTTCTCACCTAGTATCTCGCCGTGATCTGAGGAAATAACGGTCTTACCAGATAGTTGCTCAACGAGCGTTTCAACATAATCAAGAACTATATCCAGTGTTTCACGATACGCTCTTCGTGTCTTCTTGATGGAGATCTCTCCTTGCTTAATCAGTGTGGAATAAGTTGGGGTGTCCGGCGACGTATCGCTATGAGCTAGATGTCGGTTATACCCACTTATGTTATGTTCTTTTTGTAACTCTTCTGCAGTCGTGCCAAGATACGGGCGATAGGGCTGCATGAAGTGGATGATAAGGCGCTTGTTTGGATATTGTTTATGTATTTCAAGCGCGGCTTCGTTAACGTCACTTGGGAGTACGGTTTGATATCTGTCGCTCCAACGTTTCAGATGGAGGGGTTCAACAGCGTGGAATACGTCGTCGTCCAGTTTTCCCGTGTGCGGGTTTGCGGTCACGTACACCGTGTCGTGAAACTGCTCGCCAACGAAGTTTCCTTGCATAAACTCCCAACTCTGCCCACCGTGTGATATTATTGAGGTGAGTTCACCTGGAATTGTATTTTGATCCACAAAGGTGTCGTAGCGACAGGCGTCCAGTAGAATGAGATTATCCCAGTCTCGTTTCATTACATCAACGGCGTTGTTTCCGTACCGGAGGTCAAACAGTATTCGCTGGAGCTCCCAGCCGACATATCCAGGCTTCTTGAGAACCTTGCTAATATTTTCTAATGTGTATCGTTCTACCATTTCGTTGGGTCAGTGTTTGAATTATGTAAAATACGCATTGATAAGTCTCTACTACACATAGATTAAATTACCAATTGTTATTCTATAATTATTCCCGTTGTCGTTTTTCTTAGATCGCATGCGCTTTTATATGTTCGAGACTAGAAATAAGTGATGGCCAGTCACGCGCTGACGCTTGAGAATATAAAAAAGGGATTGAAGAATCCGGCCCGGGTGATCGACAGCGTCGTACTTGACTACATCTATCGCACACCGGCGATCGGTGTAAATTCCCGTTGGACAATCGGAACGAATATTTTTGACGAGGAGTGGGATGTACTGATTCTTCTCGACACCGCCCGCGTTGATGCGCTCCGACTGGTTGCGGACGAGTACGATTTTATTACTGAGGTGGACAGTATCTGGTCTGTCGGCGGTGCATCCGCCGAGTGGCTAGCACGGACGTTCGACAAACAACATGCCGAACAGATACGAGAGACAGTATTCCTCTCCGCACAGAGTCACATCCAAGAGATACTTGATACAAGGGTTCAAAAAACAGAGAGCAGTCGGCCACTTCCATATAAAACGCTTCGTCTTATCCCCTCAGTGGATATCGATATGCTCGAGAAAGCGGAGTATCTGTTCACTCTTGAAACAATTGGAAAAGAAGGGCCCTTCGGACATACAGAAGGGAATACGCCCCCTCGGTACGTAACAGATAGAGGAATCGCCGTAGGAAGAGACCACGATTTCAATCGTCTCATTTTACAGTACCATCAACCGCACACGCCGTGGTTTTCACAAGCGCTCCAAGAGGGACGAGACTTAGAGTATCACGAGAAAGACTGGTGGAACTACTATTATGAGACTGGAGATCTCGATAGCATCTGGGAGGCGTACATGAGCGACCTGCGCTTGGTGCTTGACGATATTGAGATCCTCCTCGACAATCTGGATGCAGACCGAGTGGTCATCACAGCAGACCACGGCGAAGCATTTGGTGAATACGGCATCCTCGGGCACAAACTCGGGAGCCTCCATCCACAAATTCGGAAGGTTCCCTGGATAAATACCTCTGCAGAAGATAAGGGAACATATGAACCGACGGTTGAGGAACCAGATAATAAAAAAATGTCGCGTGAGGAGCTCGACAATCAGTTAGAAGCGTTAGGATACAAAGTATAAATCTCTCGATAGACCAGAGTGCTGCTGTTTTAATTTCTTCAGAACCACAGCGTTATTGTCCCAACCCGACTCCTCCGTACTATGCGGCATCATCTCCGTAAGGCGAGAGAACTGTACGCCAGCGGAGGGCTCTTTCATATCGCGAAGAGCGCACTCCGATACGCTCCCATCGAAATAAACAATCTCATTTTTACACTACGTCACGGCGAAGGGACGCACGTGATGGGCGAAGACTGGGATAACCTCCTCATCTTGGACGGCTGTCGCTACGATATGTTTGCGGATCGCGTCAGCCTGTCTGGTACGCTCGAATCCCGTATCTCCCTCGGATCAAGCAGTGAGGAGTTCATGGAGCGGAACTTCCACCACGAGCAGTTCTACGATACTGTGTACGTCAACGCCAATCCATTTATACCCCGCCTCGGGCTCGACAAGGGGACATTCCACGCGGTGGTGGACTGCCTATCGGAGTGGGACTCTGAGCTACAAACGATACGTCCTGAAATAGTTTCCCAAGCCGCCAGAAGAGCGCATGAGCAGTATCCGAATAAGCGCCTCATCATCCATTTTATGCAACCACACACTTCATTTATTGGTAATCGGGGCCGAGAACTAGATGCTGGAGGCTGGTTGATGGACGACAACGTAGAGGAGGGTCCAGGAATCTGGAATCTGCTTCGGGACGGCAAAGACATTCCTCTCGAGACAGTGTGGGAAGCATACAATGAGAACCTTGACCTAGTGCTGTCAGAGGTGGAACCGTTGCTTGACGATCTGAACGGTAAGTCGGTGATAACTGCGGACCACGGCAACCTCGTCGGTGAACGGCTTGGACCGATTCCGACGCGCCAGAAGTACGGTCACCCATACGGCGTCTATACAGAGGAACTCGTGAAGGTTCCGTGGTTTATTGTTGAGGGAGAGACCCGAAGAGAGGTGAGCGCAGATTCCCCGATCAAAGAGAACAGCGATAGCATCCCCGAGACAGAATTAGAGGACAAATTGGAGGCACTAGGATATCGATGAGGAGCGATTGACGACAACGATGACATCAAGTGAATTCTCGTACAACAAGCTACAGCGGAAGCTTCGTGACGACGGCCTCAAAAGCACGTTTGTCGCGGCCGGCGACTTACTGACCCGGAAGCGACTCGGTCGCCCCGTATTCGACTCGCTTGTCGAGAGGGGGTTCATCAAAACGACGCCGAGAAGTGATCTGCGGGCGGATGCCTATCGAACAGTTCCAGTGTCGACGCCAGCGAATGAGGACGCGGTGCCGTTTGTCGCCCTCATCAAAAGGGGTCAGATCCTTTCTGAAACGGGGTTGGCACTGACCGACCGCTTCGGAATCATCGAAGAGAGCGCTGCCGAACCGGAGCAGGCACAGCAGGCGATGATGGCGATGCTTTCACGGGAGTTATTCTACGGCGACGTACCGATTCGACAACTGCTCAGGAGAGATGGATCCATTCATGAGGCGTCGACATCCCTCGACACCGTCGCACCGCTCGTGCCGCGCTATCCGAACTACTATCATTGGATGGTCGAGACGGTCCCAAAGATTCGGTATCTACGAGCGTTCGAGAGCGCGACTCAAGAGAGTGTGACAGTTCTCGTTCCGGCCAATGTACCCCCCTTCGTAGACGAGACACTCCGTTTGCTCGGCTGGCCACAATCGAAAGTAGTGTATGCGACGGATCCGGCGTACCCCGTTCAAGATCTGGTTATCCCGTCATATCCTGAGCGGCGTGCTTCGGACTTCGAGTGGATGCGACGAGAAATTCTCAAACCCGCGTCAATCGAATCGAAACCTGAGGAGGGAGACAGAGTGTATGTCTCCCGGTCGAATGCCGTTGAGCGCAGAGTTCTCAATGAGGACAAGGTGATGGACGTTTTGGCCGACTACGGCTTCAAACGGTACTGCTTAGAGAACCGATCGCTTCTCGAGAACGCTCGATTATTCAATCAAGCAGATCTTGTCATCGGACCCCACGGGGCCGGACTTACGGATATTATATTCTCCGAAGACTGTACACTCTTAGAACTATTTGGCGACAAAATCAAGCAACCCTATGAGCTGCTAGCCGATACACTCGAGGTGGACTACGAGCCGATGTACTGTCAGGCCAATGCGGCAGATATCATCGTTAACACTGAACGACTTGAACTCCGAGTCTCCCAACTTGACGAAAATATCTGAGAAGGGCTAGGGTGTTATCCATAGACCTGACTGATCTATCTGATATTTATCTAGTACCATTTTAACAAGGATTTTTTACGGGCTTACACTGAGTATTACCTCACTGATGAAGGACCACTATACCTTAGATAATCTAAGACGAGCGCTCCAAAATCCGGTCCTGATCGGTCGTGAAGCGCTACGGCTGGCAAGTTGGCCGATTCATCAAGCATACGGGGGGTACACTAATTCCCAGTACGACGATGAGAGTAAAGACGTGATAGATGAGGACTGGGATAATCTTGTACTCCTTGATGCGGCACGCTTTGATTATTTCAAACAGCTGAACACTATCGGCGGATCGCTCCGGAAGGAGATCTCACGTGGAAAAAAGAGCTGGGAATTCATCGAGAAAAACTTCCTTAACCGCGAGCTTCACGATATAGTCTACGTGACCGCGAACCCATTTTCGACGGATATCCCAGAGGGAACGTTTCACTACGTCGACCACCTACACGCGCGTGCCTGGGACGATCGTATCGGGACTGTCCAACCAGAGGCTGTCGTAGAGGCTGCGATTAAAGCTCACAACGAGTATCCGAACAAGCGTCTCATCGTCCACTATATGCAACCTCATCGTCCGTACCTCGGAGAGACTGCCGAGATGATCCGCAAGCGGCTTGATCTTCAGGGCTACGGACAACATGATGAAGGCATCCAGATCTGGGGGGCGGTCAAACAGCGCGATGTCACAATTAAGGAACTACGGGCGGCGTATGCGGAGAGCCTCGAAATCGCGTTGGAGAGCACTGAAGCGTTACTGGAACAGTTGTCCGGGAAGTCTGTAGTGACCTCAGACCACGGTGAGATGCTCGGCGAGCGTGTATTCCCATTCACGACTAGAATTTGGGGGCACATGGAGGGGTTCGACACGCCGACTCTCAGGGAGGTACCATGGTTGGTAATTGAATCAGATGACAGACGGAACATAGTTTACTCTGATCCAGTCGAAACAGAAGTATCGCTTGACGACGCCGAAATAGCAGAACGACTGGACGCATTGGGCTATACAGATTGAACTGTGTGTCTACAGTGGTCTAAACAGTTTTCGAGCCCTCACAAATAGGTAAATAAGAGTAGTTCGAGTAAGTTAATCTAAGTACATAATATGCGTCTTGGTCAAACATCACTGCTCTATTTTTTGTCAAAGATATTTGGCTCGCTACTTGGCGCTCTGGCTACGGTATATATTGCTAGAATACTCGGCGCTGAGCCACTCGGCATCTATCATCTTGTGATTGGTCTGGTATCTTGGCTCGCTATTCTAGGGCGTGTCGGCGTTTCAAAGGCGATTACGAAGCGCGTATCTGAGGGTTCTGACGAAGGTGAATACGTTGTCGCTGGGACAGTCGTGATCATATCTATGTTTGTACTCGTAACTGCTGGGATCGCTCTCTTTCGCAGTCAAATTGTTGAGTATGTGGGGTACCCTGCTACTGGGTACATTATTCTTGTTCTGTTTGTCGTACTATTGAATGGACTCGTAAACTCTCTACTCACTGGTCTACATCTTGTTCATATAAGTGGAATTCTGTCACCGCTACGGACGGGAGGACGCGCCCTTGCTCAGGTTTCGCTCGTTATTGCCGGCGTTAGCACCGCAAGCTTATTTATCGGACATCTTATCGGCTATTTTGTCGTGATAGGGATTGGAATGTACTATATCATACACAATATTCCGAGTTTTTCTCGGCCAAAGCGGCACCATTTTGAAAACCTGTTCGATTTCGCGAAATTCTCTTGGCTCGGAAGCCTTCAGTCCCAGATGTTCAGTTACACCGACATCGTTGTCCTCGGATTTTTTGTTTCGTCTGGACTAGTTGGTGTATACGCCGTGGCTTGGAACGTGGCACACTTTTTTATTCTTTTCAGCGGTGCGCTCAGCACAACGTTGTTTCCCGAAATGAGTTCTATCTCCGCACAGAATGATTCACAGGCAGTGGAGCGTATCGTTGAGCAAGCACTTTCGTTCGGAGGTCTGTTTCTCATCCCCGGATTGCTCGGGGGAGCGATTCTCGGAGAACGCGTACTGCGGATTTACGGTCCCGAGTTTCCAAAAGGTGCAACAATCCTGACTCTCCTGATTTTAGCAAATCTTTTTATGGGCTACCAGGACCAGCTTCTAAATACGCTGAACGCTATTAACCACCCAGAAATCGCTTTTCGGGTTAATCTAGTCTTTGTTGGTGTAAATGTCCCGCTCAATCTTGTCTTAATCTATTTGTATGGGTGGATCGGTGCCGCTGTCGCAACAACGGTCTCAGTTGTAATCAGTTTGGCTCTCGCCTATTGGCACGTCAGTTCGATCATTGAATTCAATACCCCTATTGGCGAGTTTGCGAGACAATGGTTCGCTGCAATAATCATGGCAGGGGTGGTTTATACAGGACTGTGGATTGAGAATACCTACCGAATTTTGCGTCACAACGTGGCTACGGTTCTATTATTAGTTAGCATCGGTGCTGGGGTGTACTTTACTTGTTTATTCTGGCTGTCGTTGGAGTTCCGCGAAGCAGTGGATCGTAACTCTCCCATTGACATTCCGTTTGCTTCACGATGATATTTTATATCATTATTATCAGATCAGGTGTAATATCAGGTAACGAGATGACATTTTCCATGAAATCTCCCGCTGTATACTTGATGAAGATATTTATCGGGGTACAGAGAACGATGTGTTATGAGCAGTTGTGCTCGCCGCGGGCAAAGGAACGCGCCTCCGACCGATCACTGACGACCAGCCAACGATCCTTACAGAGGTCAACGGCATACTCTTCATCAAGGACATCTTCGATAACCTGATCGACTCGGGCGCGCCCGAACTCATGGTCATCGGCTACAAGTCCGAGCAGATCATTGACCGCTACAGCGACAAGCACCGCGACGTGTCGATCACCCACTAGCGCGAGCAGCTCGGCTTGGTAACGCTATTCTCCAAGCCAAACCGCTCGTTAACAATGGATTCATGTTGATACTCGGCGGCAGCGTGTTCCGCGAGAACCTCAGCAACGTTGCCAGCCGTCAGAGAGAGGATTGCGCTGACGCCACGTTCCTAGTTGAAGAGGGCCCCACAAGAAGGCCCCCAGATACGGCGTCCTCGGCACCAACGAGTACGGCGAGGTTGTCAAGGTTGTTAAGAGGCCTAGCGACCCGCCGAGCGGCCTCGTGATGACCGGCTCCTACGCGTTCACGCCCGCGACTTTCCACGCGTGTCACCTCGTCTAGCCCACCGACCGCGGCGAGTATGAGTTCTCGGGCGTGATCGATCTCCTCATTCAGTCCGGTCGCACGATCGATGTAGTCAGGCTGGACGGCTGACGTATCAGCGTCGTCTACGCCTCAACCTAATTCATCTACGGCAGCCGCCCGCCCCTCCCGATGGCATGGACGTGAGCTCACACCGCCTACGAGGCCTCAAAGATCGCGCACGCGCACTGCGCCGAGTACTACGCTAACCACCACGGCATGAACATGGCCGGTCTCCGCTTCTTCTCGGTGTATCAGAGGTTCGGGGAAACGAAGAATATAGACGCGAGTACACAAGTGCGGTCGTGCAGTTCGCAGACGCCATCGCGAACTGGGAGGTGGTTGAGCTATTCGGCGGCGGCTCTCAGACGCGCGACTTCATCCACGTCTCGGACGTGGGCCGCGCCTGTGATCTTGCCGCGGACCACGGGCTAATCAGCGTCTACAATGTCGGCACTCAGGAGGCGTACACGTTCAACGAGATGGCCGCGATCTCGGGACCGACATCAACCCCGAGTATATCAGATTTCCCTTCGACGGCTACGGCCACGACACATGACCGACTACTCAAAATTCTACGAAGCCACCGACTGTGAGGCGAAGATCAGTGTCAAGGAAGGTGTCGAGATGGGGTGCGAGCAGTATCTCGAGTCAGACGATTCCGCGACAAACTAGTGGCCGACTCATCCCTGATTAGCCGGCTAATTCATTTTATTGGATCCACTACAAGAGATTTGCCAGGCAAATCGGACATGTCGATCAAAGCGAAGCCGATGGTCAACGACAGCTACGGAACGACAATTCTCCCAGGAGTTTGCGACGCGCTCCGGGAGACCGTGGAGCCGAGAGACACGGTTTGGTGGGTAATATAAAGAGAGACTCTCGGTGAGAATCGTTCACGAACGCTACGGCGCGTTCGAAGATGTAAGGACGCTTGACTGTTTGGTGTGGGACAGCCAAGCAGTCTTCGAAAGCGGGTGGATTAACTAGGGGCTCGCGGCCGATTCGAACGTCGTTCTCGCAGCCCGGAATGCGAACTCTGAGCGTCATGACGACGCCGTAACAATCGTCAACGGGAGCGACAGGGGATGGTTCTCTGTACGTCCATGAGTACGCTGAGGGCAAACTCCCCGTGTTCTTTCTCGTAGATGGTGGGAGCGTGATCGGTACGTGACTCAAGCGAAAGGGAGGAATCGACGATTCAACTCCTGCTGGCGGTCGGTCAGTAGGAGTCGGTGACCGTCTATACCGACGAGTTTCAACCGTACGATCCACCTGATGACGGCGACACATTCGATTGTGAATACGTCGTCCAACGGCGGGAAGTACTTGATGGAGACGAACACGTGAGTATCTACGAGAGCCACGCGTCGCTGACGCGACAGTGGCTCTCACCACATCAGGATACCTCCAAAGACAGACTCACGTCGTATCTCAGAGCGTTTCAACTTTGACGTGAGGTCTCTCGAAAACCCAGCGAAGAAGCACTGAAGAACCAACCTCGAAACAGCACTCTAACTCATCAATAGTCTACCGCCACAAGAGCGATATAATCAAACAGGCGCCTAGCACGCGGTGCGTGACAAATCGTGGCGCTGCGAATTTCTGAGTCTCGCTGAGACGCACAATATACAAGACTGATAACTATTAGCATTGTGAGATTGAACTCTACCGAGCAATTAAATAAGATAGTAACATTATACAACGCCGATATTCATATATTGATATTCTTACGAGCAACATTGCGAAACAATAAATTTCCGCGCTGCTCATGTCTGGAGTGGTGTACGGTGGGCTTCAACTAGAGAGCCGGTATCAGGTGCTCGGACACAACGCGGGTGTCGTGATTAGTTTAGTCACGCTCGGCGCTAGCGTGTACTTCGTCGTTCTGCTCGGGGTATCGAGCGAATTCCGAGAGACGGTGAATCGAAATCTTCCCACGAAAGTATCACTAACCTTCCGTAATCAGTAGAACAAAAACACACCCTCACCACGTCAATCCCTCGTACGTGATCCCGTCGCGCCGCTCGATAATTCGCCGCCCATCGATCACCACCGGCTCGGCCATCGCGTCGAACGCCTCGTCCAGCGCCGCGAACTCGTCCCAGTCCGTAACCACGAGCGCGCCGGTTACCCCATCGAGCGCGG
>JAQCNF010000147.1 GCA_028275165.1 Haloquadratum sp. | reverse complement strand
TGGATTCGGTGCACATGACTATGTCATCGCAAGTATCGATACCGCAAAGAGTGACCGACATCGCGCAGCCGTTCTCTCCAAAGACTGGGATGTTCTTGTGCTTGATGAGGCACACTATGTTAAAAATGAAGACACTGATCGATACGGTTTAATCGATCAACTAAGCTATACATATGCGTTCTTTCTGACTGCGACACCAATTCAGAATGACGTCACAGACCTCTACAATATCGTCTCACTCCTCCGTCCGGGGCTCTTCGGCACTCGAGATGCGTTTCATAATTACTTCGTTGAGAGTGGTCAAGATACGTTGGTCAACCGTGATGAGCTTCAACGCCGACTGAGCGAGGTAATGATCCGCAACCGCCGCGCAGAGACAGATATTGACTTTACGCCACGAAATGTCACGACACGAACCTTTGACCCGTCACCCGCCGAGCGTGAGCTGTACCATGCTGTCACAGACTACGTTCAGGAAGCTTACAGCGAAGATCAGGGACAAAAACTTGTCTTGATGACGCTCCAGAAAGAGGTCGTCAGCAGTCCTGAAGCACTCGGGCTGACAGTCGAACGACAACTCGACACTGATGAGGATGGTCACCATGTCCACGCTGACCAACTGAACGGAATTCTAAATAAAGTTGAGGCTATTGATACCCCAACAAAACTCAACAGCCTCCGACGAATAACCGACGAAGCCCGTCAACGAGTCGAGAAAGGTCGAGTGATTGTGTTTACACAGTTCCGGGCAACACAGCGCGCATTACTCAACATGCTCGATGATGAAGGCTATACAACTCATCCGTTTCATGGCGGTCTCTCAAGTGATGAAAAGGAGGAGATCGTCGAGCGATTCGAAAATGAAGGAGGCGTCCTCGTCTCAACAGACGCAATGAATGAAGGACGGAATCTCCAGTTCTGCAATGTGATGGTTAATTACGACCTGCCGTGGAATCCAATGAAAGTTGAACAGCGGATTGGTCGCATTCATCGCATTGGACAAAAACGAGAGGTGTATGTGTTCAACCTCGCGCTCAACGACACTATTGAGGAGTATGTGTTAGAACGACTGTATCACAAAATCGATCTCTTCCAGCAATCTGTTGGGGAATTGAGTGAGATTTTAACTCGGCTTGAGCAGAGTGGCCGGAACTTCCGAGACGAGGTCTTCGATCGACTGGTGAGTGCAGATAGCGAGGTTGAATTGGAGAATGATTTCGATGAGATGGCAGTCGACCTACAAGAACAACGTGAACTCGCCGACCAACTGAACGATTTCAACAATGGAGTTTTCGAGGGGTTTGATTTGGGGGCAGCAGATGACTGATGCAGCACTACCGGTTACCGAGCAGGCAGTCAGCGAGTTCGTGACAGACTATTTTGACTCTCTCGATGCAACGATACATAAAGAAGGGCGGCGATGGGAAGTCTCGATACCGAAAGACGCCAACACAGAATTGTCGCTCGATGAGACGGTCGTTCAATTGGTCACTCATCCCGAGGAGGCAGATAATGATGCAGTTGCGCTCACTCCTGGCAGCGACCTATTTGAGCAAATCGTCGATGACGCAGTAACCCATGCACCCATTGGCTCTCTCGCGCTCACCGGCGACGACGTCAATTTTGATGACCCAGATTATGTAGTGGGCGAGTCAACTGAAGTTACAAATCAGCAATTAACTCCTTATTACGACCGGCATGCGCTGTGTGTGCTTTTCGACGTCGGAATCGAGACTGTCAGCGAGTATCAATGTGAGATGCTCAAGATTGGAGCAGTCGATCTCGCGGATTACGAACCACGTCCACAACTCGCACAGACCTGCCTCAAGTATCTTGAGCAGACCAGCCCACCTCCCTCTGAGGGCAATCATAGACTTTCCGATGGCGAACTCACTGAGGCAATTGCTGCGTGTCGAGAAATGGTACGCGTCGAAATCGATTCGAACATCGAAGATATACGCGAGAAAGCGACCCGTGCAGCATCTGTTGAAATAGAAGAGTACCGGCAGTACTTACAGCAGCGACGGGACGAATTGAGAGCAGAGAAACAACAGTTGTCTGAACAGATTGACGAACTGAGCACAGCTATCGACGCAGCATCTGAAAGAACGGACCGTCTCAAACGGCTTCGAGAGCGCAAGCAACTCCGCGACGAGCTTGCTGATTTGCGTGACGAGTTGGACGGCGTTCGCGATAGCCTCAATCAAGGAATGCCACAGAAGCGAGCGGAAATCCGAGACAGGCATGCACTGACTGTCCGAATTCGTCCAGTGACTGCAACGATTGTAACGCATGAGCGCGGTGAGTTAGATGTCTCAGTTCGGACAGACGATTGCTCTGCGACGTTGACCTGTGATTACGCTGTGGGGATCGGCACACTGAGCCGACCAACTTGTGACCAATGCGGGACAGAACTCGATGCACAGAATCCAGTCGAAATCTCTCCGGTAAAAACCACGGGTCGGCAGTGCTGCGGTCAATAATCTGGCTTTGAGCCGTATGGTATTGCACTCATGTCTCAGCTTGCGGTGGACCATTCGGCATTGTCCTTATGAATTTATTCCTCAGTTCGGCAGTTGTGTTTTCAGTGTATGATCGAAGCAGCTAGTCAAATAGATTGGGACCTCCACAGAGACTGAAATCACCGTGTCCGATGTCCTTGATTAGTAGTTTCCAAGTCCTCGATCACCACCGAGGATGCGACGATACACATCATCGCCACTTGCTTCGGCCAGTTCCTGAGATAGTTCTCGGAGGTCATCGGAAATACTCCACTGTTCGAGATAATTTTGGATTGACTTGCCACGCTCGAAGCGGTGGCGAAGGAACTGTGCTTTGTCAAGTGGGGTTAGTTCGCTATCATCGCTGCTATTGACTCGATCTTGGATGAATGCCTGCCGTTTCTCGTCGTCCCAGGTGCCGAGGGCGAATTCGCCAGCCTCCATCCGATACAGGAATAGTTCATTCATTCTCTCAGGGTTCGCACCCGTTCCTCGGGACAGCTTATTCAGGTCATTATACCCAGGCGTGTTCATCTCCAGCAGATCAAGAAACACGTCCACCTCGCCAATGTCACTTCCCTGTTGAATAATACCATATATCTCTTCGACGACTTCTTTTGCGGTCATTATGCCTCCGTCCTTCCGAACTTCGCCATGGTGTTTGGAGTATTCATGGAACGCCCGTCCCATCTCAATGACACCGATATTTCCATCGGAGAGGTCCCGATTCTCAGTGAGTCGCTGGTGTGTCTGCCTGGCTGTCCGAACGATGTTTCGACGAAGTGAGTTCCACGAGATAGGTTGGCGATTGCCTGCTGGGCGGGCAACAGTTATGATGTCAAATTCAATCGCTTCACCGGATGTGAATTTGTTTATATCAGCTGAGACTGGATACGTTGCAGTGACCTCAAACCCAACTTCGCAGAGCGACTCAAGAAGCTCTCCCCACGATTCAGAGTCACTGTGGTGATACGTGAACACAAGGAATCCATCATCTTTTAGTGCCTCATGTATAACCGAGAAGGATTCGTACAACTCTGACTCAAAGACATCGACGTCCTTGTTCTCGGCAGGATTCGCAACGATACTCTCTGCTCGTGGTGTGTGTCCATGTTCGAATGCGTCATACTCGTCCTCAAGGAGGAGTTTCTGCCAAACATAAAAATAATCAGAGAGTTCGGAATACATGATGTTGTCGTAGTATGGGGGGTCGGTAATGACGGCATCATACTGATTTTCTGCATCAATTGATCGAGCGTCTC
>JAQCNF010000142.1 GCA_028275165.1 Haloquadratum sp. | reverse complement strand
CCCAAGTCGTCCCGAGTAAAACCCTCGTAGGTATTCCATGACTTGCAGACCGGCCAACCCAGTCCTGGGAAGATTGACTTCTTTGATCTGTCCATTCTCGATCACACACTCGTTAGCGACGCGGATCGTCCCACCTGACGCAATCATCTGATCAGGAGCCTTCAAAAACGGCTCGGCAATTTCGAGCAGAGCATTCCGATCCAGAATTGTATCCGAATCAACGGCGCAAAACAGCTCTTGATCAGTCAACCACAGCCCGGCGTTCAGCGCGTCACTTTTTCCCCCGTTTTCCTTATCGACTACCAAGAGATCATCATGCGTCTGTGAGCGGTATACACCTCGTATCGACTCACTCACAACGTCATATGGGATCTCTGCATCGAGTGGGGCGAGATCAAACTCTGAGGTCAGCAACTCAAAGGTCCCATCTGTCGATCCGTCGTTGACGACTACTATCTCTTTGTCAGGATAATTGAGAGTAAGCAACGACTGGAGGCTTTCGACAATCGTTGCCTCCTCGTTGTACGCCGGAACGAGGACGGCGACACCGGGGTAAAACGGGCTCTCGAACGGTCGAAACGGTGGATTCCACTCTCTTTCAGTCATGTCGTCGCTGAGTTCTCGCAACGCCAGCACGTGCAGGATGAAATAGTAACTGTTGATTACGATATAGTACCCGACGACAGCGGTACCGAACACCGCTAATACAGCCACGGCGATATTCGTGAGTGTGACCATTGTAGTGTACCTGTGAGTTGTGTCTCCTACGAGTGCCCGCTAGCTTCCGTGACGCCACCGGAAACGTCTCGAACCGCTGCATCATGTGCCGCATGCGCCCGAGCCCACGACCACGCGGCGGCAGCCTCTACGGGGATATTGAAAGAGGACTCGTCGCTGTGCTCCACGAGGGCGCGTGCAGCAGCAACACGAACACGGTCGTTAGCATCAGTCATTCCGTCGAACCGAAGCAGATCGATCGCGCTCTCGTCGCCCCATTCACCGAACATTTGGTACGCACTGGCTCGAACATGCGGCGAATCATCGGATGCGAGCGTTTGCAGGTCGATGTTTTCCAGAAGCGTCGGGTGCCAGGCAAACCCACCAAGCGTTTTGGCTGCTTCGACCCGAGTCTGCTCAGCAGGACTATCTAATGCTTCTGCTAGCCAGAACACGTTCGCATCACCGAGGAGCGTGCGGAGGTGTCGGCACGCCAATAGCACCTGCTGTTGTAATTGGGGCTCCCACGTGGTGAAATCCTCTGCAGCCCGATTGAACAGGTGCGACGGGTCTTTTTCAGCGGCTTTGTAA
The DNA here is from genome assembly GCA_028275165.1 of Haloquadratum sp. Taxonomy (GTDB): domain Archaea; phylum Halobacteriota; class Halobacteria; order Halobacteriales; family Haloferacaceae; genus Haloquadratum. The sequence continues at coordinate 5,111 of JAQCNF010000142.1, read as the reverse complement.
AGTGTATCTACGCCAAAAATCGAGAATGGATCCGGGTCGTCACTCAGTAACAGGTCTACGCCAATTGTCTCATTTTCAGGGTAATCACACTCATCAAGCACTCGAACGGCCGCCGCTCGCTCTCTCGGTGTGTCCATGCAGTGCTGTTTGAGTACATCTATTGCTGGCGCATCACGCAGCAACGCTAGCCATGTAAGTGCGTGGAGTCGATCATTGTACGACCCCTGTTTCAGATCTCGATGGGCCTGCGCAGTAATCCCGAGCGCAGTGCCAAGGTCTGTTAACCGTTCAGCATCGGCTCCCTCTAATTCACGGAGATAGTCGTCAAGGAGCGATTCGAGTACTGGTCGTTCATGTCCGGAAAGAGACTCCACCCATTGATCCCACTCCGGATCAGATGGTCGATACAGTCGCGTGAGTAATTCTTCTCGAAGAGGTTGCTTAATTCTATCCTCCAGCTTTCGTTGAAAATACCGAACGACGGAATATTTCATTGTCCAGATAAGTTCAATACTAAGAAGCAGTACGAGCAGCAGCGCAGCAATAAGAACCGCTCGCTTTGAGACGCCAATTTGGAGAGCAATCCCCGTTTCAGGACTCGGGACGAACATCTTGATCACGTACCACTATCCCCCGAGGTACTGTTCATGAATTGAGGACGTTCTGAACCCGAATAACCAATTCGTTGGGACTGAATGGTTTGGTAATGTACTTGTCAGCCCCGGATTCAAGACCTTCCAGAACGTGATCTTCACGACCATATGAGGTGAGTATAATGACGGGAACATCGCTACGGACAGCAAGTTCTCCACGCCGGATTTCACGGAGCAATTGGGTTCCCTCAACTCGTGGCATCATTACATCCAGCATTACCAAGTCTGGTTCTATATCAGCTTGATTGAGTTGTTCTCTTGCTTCGCCACCATCTTCACATATAGAGAGTTGATATCTTTCAGCTGAGAATTTGTGCTGGAGGATCGAACGTATGGTCTCATCGTCGTCCGCTATGACCATATCCATATATTTTACATAGCACCCCTTCTGTGATAACAGTTGTTCATCGATCAACGAGTGATATATTCATTTGATAGACTGTATTAAATAAAATTGGATGATCAACAGACGTAGTCTTTTATCAACACTGGGGGCCGTCAGTGTGGTCGGTACAGCTGGGTGTAATTCAGCGTCACCAACTCAGCTTCCGTTTCGGGTTGCTACTGAGGGATTTCAGCACAGAACTGACAACGCTTATCAGTCGTTCCGGGTCCGAGGAATTAATATTGGGATCGCAAAACCCGGGCATTTTCCCGGTGAAGCGGGGATCACACGATCCGAATACGACCGCTGGCTCGCATCTATCGGGGAGATTGCGAATGTTATTCGCACATACACCATTCACCCGCCGAGTTTCTACCAAGCACTGGCATCGTACAACGATACCGCAGATGAGCCACTGCTCCTGTTACAGGGCACATGGGTGCCGACTGCTAACCTCATTGGTGCTGGCGACGCAACCGTGGTCTCGGATACGACAGACAGTGAAATCGACCGTACTGTAGGTGTCGTTCACGGAAATACGACGCTTCCAGAGCGACCGGGACATGCCGCGGGAACGTACGACGCTGACGTGAGCGATGCGACGCTCGGCTTCTTGTTTGGAATCGAGTGGCCACCGGAAGTCATCGCTGAGACGAACGAACGGGGGGACGATAGCCAGTACGCTGGTACTTATTTCCAAACGAACGACGCGACATCCTTCGAGCGGTGGCTGGCTAGTCGCCTGGATCGATTCGTGACCCGGGAGATGGAAGATTATGATACACAGCGACCGGTTGCATTTGTCAACTGGGTTACCACAGATCCACTCTCACACCCTTACGAGCCGTTCAAGAGCGAAGACTCAGTCAGCCTCAATCCAGACACAATCAAGCCGACCGACAAGTTTCAGGCTGGGACATTCGCGTCGTATCATATCTACCCGTATTACCCGGATTTCTTAAACGAAACACCAGAATATATCAACTATACCGACCACCGAGGTGACCAGAATAATTTTGCCGGATATCTGAATGATCTTGTTGGAGCCACTGACCTACCGGTACTAGTATCTGAGTTCGGTGTCCCATCATCTCGTGGGTTGGCACACCGAAACGTCCACGGCCGTGATCAGGGCGGCCACACGGAGCAGGAACAAGGTGAAATCGTTGCAGCTATGTTTGAAGATATTGCCCGCGCTGACACTGCCGGCGGGATCATGTTTTCCTGGCAAAACGAGTGGTTCAAACGAACGTGGAATCTCGACGCTCGTTCTGTCCCCAGTCGGCGTCCGTTCTGGTCGAACATAGAAACGCCAGAACAGCGATTCGGGTTACTAGCGTTCGACCCGGATGAGCAAGTTCTGCTTGATGGATCAGACAACGGCTGGAGTGACGCTACCCGTATCACACCGAGGGGCGGATCAGGTGCAGAGCCGCATCGGACGCTCACAGGGTTACAGATCACCCATGATCTCGAAGGACTCAATTTTCGTCTCGAATTTGAAGAGCTTCCTGAACCTGTTGATTGGACAGAAGTTAATGCTTTTATTACGGTTGGACTGACTGACCGAAAGACAAGCCTTCCACTGAACCTTTCTGCGAAAACGAAGGCAGACTTCGTTATTCGACTGGCTGCGGCTGGTGAATCCAGAATTCTCGTCGAATCAAGTTACGATCCTTTCGCCCGCGAGTTTGGCGACGAGGCTGGGCTGCCAGTTGACAATTACCGTGACGGATCGGCTGGATTTGTTCCTGTTCGCGAAGTAATCAGAACGGGGACAACCGTGCCGTTTGAGGCCGTGGAAACTGGCAAACTCCGGCACGGAAACGGTAATCCAGCGTCGGCATCGTATGATTCGTTAACCGATGTCCACGTCAACCCAACGCAAAGCGTGATTGAGGGACGGATTCCGTGGGTTCTACTCAATATCGCAGATCCATCTACCAAACAACGGATCGCCACCAACTGGAGCGAGGGTCTCAGTACCGTTTCTTTTGATCACTTCAGTCTTACTGCTGGAACATATGCTCCGGATTCCAGTGGGAACGGAAGACCAATAAATGTAGAGAGAGCGACAAATGTGACTGATACTATTCCGGAGATAGACGGGAGTAGTATTCAACCAGCTGAATACACGTGGGAATCATGGGATCAACCATCGTACGAGGAACGACTCAAAGAGTCATATCACATACTTCAAGAACAAACGCTTTCATCCGACTTCTCGGGTGGGGAGTGAGTATTTATATTCGCACTGAACCTGTGGCTTTTGAAGAAGAGCACCTGCCGTGAATCAACGAAATTGCGAAACGTTTGAATCCCATATTCCGCCCCCTTCACGACCAATTCGGGAATTATGAATCGCAAGACAGCGACAGTTCGGAAAATACAGTTGACAGTAAAAGTGTTTTCTAAAACTCTCGAATCTGATGAAATGAGAGAAATAGTAAATATAAATACATCAAATATTGATATTGATCGCAAGACGACGTCGACCCATGTGAATCCTTACAGAGGTGCTGAAAATGGGTTGAACTGAGCACCTCGAATCATATTCTGACGAATTGTTACTGCATTTCAAATTAGACAGATCTGGCGCACCGCCTGTTGATCTTAGTAATTAGCGTGCAAGATACAAGCTCTGCATCTGTCACTCGGCGACGTATCAGATGACGATGACGATGCTGCTGACACGACTGAGACGGACGCACTGGCAAGTCGTGACCCAGAGCATGGCAAGACAATCACCGCAACGGTGACGAACGTCTCGAAGGGTGAGTACTCGAGAGAGGCGCAGGGGAAGCTCAAGGGACCACACGACACGGTCATCTCGTTTGTGGTGCCGGGTGACAACAACAATCCAATGCCAGCATATCAAGGAGATCTCGTGCGCTTCGATGGTGCCACGCTTCGGACAGACGATGATGGGCTTCGAGAATTGGTGATTGATGACGCCGTAACAATCGAGAGGGTCGGCGTGAGTCCGGAGACCGACACCGACAGCGATGAGACGGACACACAGACGTCAGGGACCACTGAGTCACCGGACAGTCCAGAGACACCACACCCACACTCATCGAGCGAGGACACAGCGACCGGTGAGGCGACTGCTGACGGTGGAGAGATCGAAGCCGGTGACGATGCTTCTGACGGTGACAGTGACAGTGACACCACTGAGACGGATGCATCACCGTCACTCTCAGCCGAGCCGGACAGCATCAGGAATCCGGATGAGAACGCACCGGAGACCCAAGCTGAGCGGCTACAAGTGTTTCAAAGACACGCTCGATGAGTCTACAAAGAACGGTGAGTGTCGAGATGCGGAATTGGTTTGTTGATGTCTTTGGTGAGGAGAGCGTCTTCGAGATTCCAGACAGGGCTGTGATTGAGCATGCTATTGGCTATCGGTCATCAGTATTCGGGTATGACCCGAAGGATGCAGGGTATCCGTGGGATACAGATGCTACGCAAGACATGTATGATACGTATACTCTGTTGGCTGAGCACCTGGAGGAGAGTCTATGAGTGAGGATTTGATGGACAGATTTGACGACGTTGAGGAGTCTGCAACAGACCCAGACGCAGACAGAGATGATAAAAAAGAATCAAGCAGTGACTCGACTCGGTCACGAAGCCAGTATCCAATATATCTCTCTGGAGAGCTGCAGGAGGAGTTAGATGACCGATATAACAAATTTAACGCGAGACGAGAACTGGACGATAAGGAACAAGTCGAAAAGCATAGGCACTTTCTCGAAGGGGTAATTCGGTCAGCACTCGATCAGGAGAATCTTGAGGAGTACATTGAAGAGGAGCTTGAAAAAGACAACACAGAGTGAGACTGAGAGGCAAATCAGGTGGTCATGAACACACCTCCAGCGTTGGGCTCGACAAGCCATCTGATCGAGAACTATCCGGACGAGTTTCTTATTACACTCGTTGAGACTGGGGGATTGACTTCTCAGTTGAATATCCGGAAGGTGACACAAGAGATGGTCTCCGGTCGTGCATTGAATCGATGGAATCGACAATCGAGACTGGCGGTGCGCGTGACACAACAATTGTTGAAGAGG
>JAQCNF010000138.1 GCA_028275165.1 Haloquadratum sp. | reverse complement strand
CAGAAAAGAAACTGCATTCAAGAACAATCACAGCGGCTGACATCCTCCCACGACTGAAGTCGTTTCCACGGTCACAGACCGTGGCCATGACGGAGAGGTTCCCCACTCACACCGTTCGGTGGGGTTGTGGGCCGTGCCAGTACGGCCCCGACCGAGATAGGGGGCTTCATCTACCCCGCGCGAAGGGTGCGTATCCTTCCCTCGGACTCGATATCACAATCGATGCCACGAACCGTCGTTGTCGTTTCGGTCTTTGTGTTTGTCTTTGTCGGATTCATCCCACGAGTGTAGTCGTGGGCTTTCTCCTTGAACAACTGTAAAAAACCAGAATCGTCTACGGACGAACGCTTTGGACGGATCAAACCGTGCTCTATTGCCGGTTGAGCACCCAGTCGAATTTCTTGGTTACTGTCTGTCGGAAAGCTGCTCATTCCTGATAGGGTAGGGCTATACCAGTCGTTGGCGATGTATCAGTATGTATATTTGGACCCGCACTTATCAGGTTTGTCACGTTATTTGATGCGTTCTGTTTCGAATGCAGAAAGTCATATTGCCAAAACTGAGACTGGTTTGAAATGACAATGTTAGCCACGACCGGACGGCGAAGGTCGGGCAAAAGAATAGTTGGATCACACCGAAACACGCCGTCTTCAACTCTATTTCGTTGGATATCCCTTTAATCAGAGAGTATGTTAGCTCTCACAATGGTACCTCTTCAGCTACTGATCAAGTGGCTGCCATCTCGTCATTACGCAGTTGGACAAATACGTCAGCGAGAATTGCATAGACTGTGACCAACAGTGCAGAGTTTAGAATCAGACTGACTATCTCTCTTGCAGTCGAACCGGGAACAAAAGATACAATAACAGCAGGTACAGCTGAGAGCAGTGAAATCACAACCAACATGCCGAAGAGCAATAGCCGTTCACCACTGGCGAGTTGCCAACTGCGAGATAATGAGTCAATAATACCTTTATCTTCGACAGCTATCGCAAAGAAAGTGAACTGAAAGCTGACGGTGAGGAACACCCCAGGGACGAGTAATAACAGATATCCAATAGGAATGATAACAGTGAGAAATACAGCACACACAAGTGCAGAAAGGGAGGCCCATAAGAGTCGGCGAGTGACAGTTGCAGGCGGGATAGAAGAAAGCTCAGATAGGTCACGAACTAATAGTCTGGCAGCGGGAATGACAACGATAGTTGCCGCAACTGTAAATACAATCATCAAACCGACAGCAACTGTGATCGAAACCGGAAGTTGTAGTCCAGGGTCGACGTCTGTTATCGTTGCTTGTGTATTTTGAACAACAAACTGCACAGCAGCCGTCTGAGCAGAAAGCACAATGCCGGCTTGGAGAATAAGCATTGGAATGAACACGGCAATCCCGCTAAGAGACGCAGCACGCCTGAGCCCACGCTGAAGCGCAGTCTGAATCGAGAGCGACATACAGGGATGTCTTTTGATTCTCCGGAATAAAGATATAGGCCTAACTGAACGAGTGGTAAAATTGGCCTACTGGCATTCGACATCAAATCTTGACGATATGATATCGGCTGTCTTGATGCGACGCGACTCAAAGCTCATCTTCAACTATCTCACCCACCGCAAAGTTCGACTTTACTTCACTAATTTCGATTTTTACCCGGTCGTCAACGTCTGAATTTGGAACGATAATCACGTATCCCCGCTCAACACGGGCAATCCCATCACCTTGTTTACCAATATCTTCGATTTCAACGTAGCGAAGCTCACCCTCCTCAACTGGTGGTTGTGGTTCGTCAGTTGGTTGTGGTTGAGGCGTTTCAACACCTGCCTCGGATTCGTCCTGTGATCGTGAAATAAGTGCGACACGGTATGTTTCGCCGGATTCGACGGCCCCTGTCTCGACCTCTCGCTTTGGTACTTCGACGACATATTGATTCTCTTCAGCGCGAACGGGCGCATTGAATAGACATAAAAGTTTGTCAGAAATTTCCACCGTAAGACCCTCTATCGAAACCATGCAGTCGGATAATAAAGTACTACCGCTCACGTATATCCAAGTTGCAAGCTAAAATCCCGCAGCCGGGAGTACAGCTGACGACCCCTGCACAATCCACCGTCGTAACACACGCCGGATATCCCACGCCAACCGACAGTATCAGTAAAATAGCATAACTGATCCTGAAGCCAAACAAATGAGCCGACCTATCCAAACATTCGAGGCGACGATTCCGAACTAGCGACAGGTTCGTGACGAGCTTGACCAACTTGGATAGGCCCCTCAAACTTCTGGAATGTCGTTGTGATGCACAACAGCAGTGAGACGGAACAAGCGAGATATTTGCTCTCCGATGACAGGGAACTCAAAGGTCACGAACGCTGCACGGACTTCGATTTGAGACGATCCATGTTGAACCCGCGTTCCTGTCGTGATTGAGGAGACTTTGACTGTGCTTGATGAGGCAGACATCTATAGGCACTTCGAGCGCACTTACGCTTGCTTCCACCTTGGAAGCGTGATCTGCATTGCACTGCGGTGTACGATCGCTTGTTGTAGTCAGGAGCTCAGTGCGTGATCGTAACCTCTCGGCGCGTATGCAGCTCCACGTAGTCTTGCCAGTGGTGAGTATAGTACTGGAACGCTTTCACAACCACGCATTCCTGTGTAGGGCTCGTGTCAATTGTTTTTTATTGGGTCTGGCGTACGGCAGTCCCCGCTCTCTTTCCTACTTGCTCGGATGTGGCTCGCCGGAAGCTGAGCCTGCAAGTCTTAAACAAGGTACTGAGATGCTTGTTGTTGGAGACCACCGGTGAGGATGTTGGAAACGGCGAATATTGACTTGCACAGATAGCGCCCAACCGCTTTATGACGCCTCTCGACTGCAAGACTGAGAAGCTATCGAGGTGGAGGTGGCGTCGAAGTGAGATATGTCAAAGTCGTATTCGACGTGCAGCCACACCGACAGGAATCAGCGTGTTGAACGTGGCCTGTACGTCTGTGAAGGCTGCGAGACGGTCGTGAGCGCGGACGTGAATAACGCGCGGGGAACGTTCAACAGAAGGGAGTTCCGAGTCTCGCTACGGATGGCGGTGAGAGGGATCACAGTTGGTTAGCACAGCTAATGGTTCACTTGATCTGAGGGCTGTTCCACCCGCAAGAAACGGTTGCGAACCGCGAGCCGTATATCTCTGTGCGGTTGAGAATCCTCGTCGACGGGCGACAAAGATGTCAAATTTCCTTTCCGGTCATATCTTTTGTGCCCTCAGAGTCATGCACGACGACGTCTGCTGCATCAGACGGTGCATACTGATCACGAACTGCAATCGCTTCTTTTAATTCGCGCACTGCTCGCTGTTTTAGCTTCTTCGCCAACTCTTCTGCATCCTCACGGTCGATATCCCGGCCAAGGCCCTCGCATTCGTGAGCACGAACCACACCTGCTGAATCGACTGGATCACCGTGGGGCTGCGTTGTGCCATCAAGTGCAATACTAAACGGATACGTCGCACAGATAAGTGGGCGGTCATTATGACGGCCACAGTGACTAACGTCACCTGAGTCCTCATAGAATACGCAGTCGCCACACGCATCGGTTTGTAGTGCCCACTCGAATGTTTCCCCTGTTGCTCCTGCTGCGGCCTCCCCACCGAGTCCAAACGGCATTGGACGGGCTATATCGCGCCAGGATTCTTGATCTTCCTGGAGCGTGCGGACTTCATCTGGAAACACTGTTGCGGTATGCGGTTCAGATTCGCCGTCGACAGTGTGAGCTGTACAGCATGCCCCGCAGCGAGTGCATGCAAACCCGATCGACTCAATAGCATCTGCGAGTGCTGTGGTGGAGAGTTCTCTCGCCCGATTCAAGTCCGCTTCCAATGATGTGGACGGAGATGAGTTGCTCATGAACTCGCTCGTGTCTATCGGTCTAAAACTCCAGTGGTCTCAACTCAACGACCCCACTCTAGTTCGCTCACCCCATACAGGGTTCGCTCGTTGAGGCTGGGGCCTGTCAGTGGCCTCCTCATTTCACCCATCACAGCTCTCACGGGTGACCTCGTTCGGCGTCCTTGGCCCTGAGGTGAGAGCAGACTGAATAATGCTCCTCCCGCGAGACGGCTGATGGTCCCGCAGGAGATACAACTCCACAATATTCTTCGACGTCGTAAAGTCACGCCGTGACTTTGCTGCCCGCCCGATGGAGACCGCGTCGTAATCCGCGTGGTTCTACTTCTCACACCGCTGTCACTCAAGCTCGCCATGATGACGGTTGTCTTCATGCATCCACAATCGTTACACCGCTTGCTCGTGTTCTTCGGATTCACTGCGTCTATGAACACGCCTTGCTGTTCGGCTTCGTACTCGACACACTGCTTGAGCTTGTGGAATGCCCACTGTGAGTGCCAGTCAGTGTGGAAGCGGTCTCGAATACCGTCTCTCGAAGATAACACCGTCGCACTCGTGTTTGAGTGCCTCCTCAACGATTCCGTTTGCGACAGAGTGCAGAACGTGCCTCACGTGCGTGTCTTTTTTGCCACTCGCTTCTTGCGGGGTGCGGTGTGCTGACTGCGTGCCTCGCTCTTGCAAGTCGCCCCGGGTTTTTTGAAATTCTCTGCGAGCGTGATTGAGTCTGCCTGCAGTGAAGAAGCGTGCTAATCACCGCAACTTCGCTGACGCCAAGGTCAACACCCAGAACCGTCCCGTCCCGTTCTCAGTCGTTGCCTCTGACTCAGGCCTCTCCTCACAATAGCCGAGGTGTAGGTATTGTCGTTTCGGTAGTGGAGTGTGCTTTCGGTGTACTCCCACTCCTCGTCGTTCAACTACTGGACTGGTATCCATCATCCCCACTCGGAAGCGCGAGGTCTGCCCTGACTCGTGAGTGGCTGCCCAACACTGTCAGTGACACGTGCTCTTGTTCGCGAACACACTGAGTGTTCGCCTATTGTGCGTGATGGACTTGGACGTGAATTGTGATCGTATCGC
>JAQCNF010000137.1 GCA_028275165.1 Haloquadratum sp. | reverse complement strand
ACTGTCGAAAAGTATCAGGGTGGGGAGCGCGATATTATTACTGTTTCGGCGACCGTCTCAGACCCGGCGTTTGCTCGGCGTGAGGAGCAGTTTATTCTGGATCTCAACCGACTGCTCGTTGCGATTTCTCGGTCGCGGATGCTGACTGTTGTTGTGTGTAGTACCGCGTTGTTTGAGGTTGCACCAAAGGACACCGAGAGCTTGGAGGGCGGCCCGGTTTGGGCACGGTTGTTCATCCAGGCTATGGGTCGGGATCCAAGCCCAGCGTGGGCTGGTGAGCTCGCGGAGTTTGTCGGCGATCCGGTGGATACGCATGCAGCTGTGCCGGTGCAAGTCTATCACAGGGAGTAGGAAGCTGCTGAGGTGACTCGGCGTCGCAACGAGGCAGCCGTATCTCCACCTCGGAGTCATCGTGCAGTTTGTGATTATATTCTTAGATGAATTTGAGCGACTGCGAGATAGAGAGGTTGTATCCATCAGAGAAAAATTGGCTGATCACCCACTCCTGACACCTGTTGATGATAGTTCTTATAATGCGTGTGTGTTACTGCTGCGGTTCGTCAGCAATGATGGTTATTGAGCCATCGTACGAAGCACGATCTTCGCTAGCGTCGGACACAAGATCTCGTGTGTCTACAATCACACTCATCACTGTTGACTCGCCACTTGCGATTTCGACACCATCTCTTCCTTCTGAATCAACTGTCGTACCGTCCACATATCCGTTATCAGGCTCTGGGTTGTAATCTGTTTCCAGTTCTGGGGGATCTTGCGGGCCGATAAAGGATGTTATCACGGCTCGGGGACTGTTACTAACTGCGTATCCAATTCCATCGTATGCTTCCTCATTGTCAGCATTTTTAGCATTCTGGTTAATCGACCCACTGGTGACTTTGATTTTGGTGGAGCCAGTTGACGCGTTGTTCGTGATTCGCAGTAATGGACTAATGACAGTCTTCGCATTCATATTGAGACCATTCCCGCTCCCTAAATCGATGCTCAGCGCGCCACTGTCACTGTTATCAGTCAGATACTCTTCTCCCATCGTTGTCGGTTCGGTTTTCAGTGCTGCGCTTGCGTCACCAGCTGTGCTGACACTCACTGATCGGTCAGCACTCACGCTCGTGAACGCCCCTGTGCTATAGGGATTAGTGATCAAAGCCATAATTTGCTTCCATCGCTCGATTACGCCTCTCTCGGTTTCTCACGACAAGACTCTGGAAATGAATGCTAATCCCTATAGTAACAACGCCTGCACCTCCTGCAACCGTGCCGACTCCGACGAGTGCATTGCGCCGCGTGAGTCTCATAATATGTTTCAATAAACGCTATGGGTACTTTATATTGTGGTGCCTGAAACGGTTTTCACTCATATTTGTTTATCATTATTGGACAAGGAACTGCGCTGCTACAATCTGTCGGTGTTTATGTCCAAGTACATCGGTCGGTAGGACACGACTACAACTCTGCAGTTCCCTGTCTCAAACAAAACTCCCACCATCATCAACGCAACGTTGGATCCCAAACATACGATAGTCCTACATACGCGCTTTCCATCTTACACGCCAAGTGGTGACAATATCGCAAATCTGATCGGTGTTTCGCTCAGTTAGGCAAGAACGTTTCATGAAATCGACCAATCCGCATTGTGAACGTCTGAAACAACTTTTCAACGGTGTTGCGGTCAGAGTGGTTGAGATCACCGCTGAGATTTGTTCGAGCGAGGGCAGTGAGATACCACATGTCATCAACGAGAAACTCCGCGTCTCGAAACAACACTGTGTGTTTGCTCTCACAGTCATTAGAACCACCCCGCTGCCCAGTTCAGTGATCCTCTCAATTTGCACCACACCAAATCTGACTTTAGTCAGCCCCGATTGGCTCAATGAAGTCGAAGCCAACGGTGTCGACGACACCACGGTTCGTGATGCGGAGTTCCGGGAGTACTGCTAACGCGAGCAGTGACATCGTCATGAACGGTGAGTCCAGATCACAGCCGAGAGTCTCCCAAGCACCTTCGAGTGCCTGAACGCGCTCGGATACCTCCGATAGCGGGAGGTCGCTCATCAGCCCTGCGATAGGGAGCGGAACCTCCGCGACAATGTCGTCGTCGTCAACTGCCACCATCCCGCCGTCAAGTTCAATAATACGTTCTGCAGCGCGGGCCATCGCCTCGTCATTGGTTCCAACGACGAGCAGATTGTGACTATCGTGGGCAACCGTCGAGGCAACAGCACCTCGGTCGAAGCCAAAGCCGCTGACGAGGCCGCGTCCAACGGACTCGTCGCCACCGTGGCGCTCGAATACCGCTGCCTTCGAGACATCTCCGTCCAGTGCGACGACACCGTCCTCAACAGGCAGCGTCGTCGACTCGCGGCTGGTGACGACCTGGTTCTCGTGAACCCGGACTACCTCGGCGGACACCTCGCTGACCCCCTTTGGCGCGGGAATCTCGAACGCTTCGGCCGGCTGGGCCCCGAGCTTCACGGTGTCCCGTGCCCACTCTGGAAAGGCCTCGTGCACTGCCGCGGTATGCTCGCTCTCCGCCGGCAGAGCACTGTCGTCTATCCACTCGCCATCTTTGACCACTATTGATCCATCAACCATCACGCGGCTGACATCGACAGTCGCAAGATCGTTCAAGAAGACAACATCTGCCATCTTGCCCGATGAGAGCGAACCAATATCAGCGTCGACACCGTAGTACTCAGCCGCGTTCAGCGTCACAGCCTGAATAGCTGTTACTGGATCCAAACCGTTCGAGATGGCGACTCTAAGCACACGATCGAGGTGTCCTTTTTCAGTGATCGTATCTGGGTGTGTATCATCAGTGTCCAAGAGCAGGTGTCGGGTATCAACGTCCGTCTCGGTGACCGCTTTGATTGTCTCTGGGACGTCTTTCCAGGGAGAACCCTGCCGGTGC
>JAQCNF010000135.1 GCA_028275165.1 Haloquadratum sp. | reverse complement strand
TCATCAACGCCAAGAAGTGGTTTCCCAGCCATCATTGCCTCCGCACCGACAAGGCCGAAGTCTTCTTGTACAGGCGCGTAGACAACTGCTGTTGCCTTCGCGACGAGCGACTCAATATCATCCACATATCCACGAATCTCAATATTCTCATGACCAGCTGCGAGCGCTTCGAGCCGCTCTCGCTGCTCACCGTCACCCGCGACAACAAGCTGTTTCTCGAGACCACAGAACGCTTTAATTATTAGATCGATGCGCTTCTGTTTGTCAAGACGCGACCACGTGACAAAGTAGCCTTCATCGCTTTCGTTTCGCCAATCGCCTGTCACCGGTGGGTAGATAACCTCGGCGTCACGGCCGTAATACCGCTGGATTCGGTCACGGATTACCTCTGAGTTACCGACAAACGTATCGACGTAATCGAGCGCCTCCTTGTCGAGTGCGCGCCAGAGTTTCGCGTACGCACGAGCAGCGAATCCGATGCCAGGATAGTCGAGTTCGGCCATCCGGCTCCGGAACAGATCGTAGAGCCACCGTGGTGGGCTGTGTGGGTAGTGGACGATACGCTGTGATGTCGTCGGCACATAGTACTTCGAGAGCGGTCCGCTCTCCAAAAGAACATCGTACGCTTCGAGTTCGGTAACTCCCTCTGTCATGTCGACCCCGACGCTCGCAGACTCGAATGGGTTCATTCCGCCGTTACGCCAGTCAAGCAGCCGGCCACTCAGCCCTGTTGTGTACTTTGCCTGCCGTATTGCGTACACTTCGATATCATCTGGTATCTCAATGTCCTTATCGACGTACATCGTGAAGATTGGCGCATTGAGGACGCGTGCAGCTTCGATGGCGAAAGTTTCACTCCCGCCGATGGTGGGGAAGCGGTCGTGGAGTACCGCGACGTCGTCTGTCATGGCAACTGATTGTAGAACCTGCGTGTTAACCATGCGCGTTTCAGGTTGGTTCATCAACAGTCCTGCGACGAAAGAGGGGAACCACTATCTGTAGGGTGGATAAATTGTACTCGATGCAGGTCGGGGTTATCACACCACGGTATCCTCCAACTATACAGGGGGGTGGCGAAATCAGTGTTCAATTGCTCGCTGAGCAGCTCGCTGCTCACTATGACGTAACAGCCGTTCATGTTTTTTCTTTTGACGGAACAGCAGAAGCAACTCGAGAGAATGGGGTTGTTGTCCATCGTGTTGCTGATGTGGTCGATCGAATTCCAGAAATCGCCAACGTCCAAGCAGCTCTCGCGATTCGTGAATACGCGGAGGTGCTGAAAGATTGTGACGTCTTTCACGCGTACAATATGGTGCTCAACCCAATTACAGGCTATCTTGGTGAGCAGTACGATGTCGCGAGTGTCGCGACACTCAACTCATACGATGTCCTCCCAAAGGCTGCGTTCGGTGTCAAGCCAAAGCCATTACGACACGCCTATGAGGTGTTAGCGATGCCAACAACCGGCCGAATCCTCAGGTCGTACATGCACCGTGTTGACCAATTTATTACACTGAGCGAAGCGAGTGCGTCCCTGTATCGTCGTCACGGATTCGGCAGCGCTCAGTTTACTGTCGTGCCAAACATGCTTGATCCAAACTTTGACCCGCCAGAGCATCGGTCTGGTGACGAACGATTCGACCTACTGTATGTCGGTTCACTCATTTCTGAAAAAGGAGTTGAATCGCTCGTCCGTGCTTTAGTTGATCTCCCAGCAGACACGTATGTAACGGTTGTTGGTGATGGACCTGAGAGTGAGTCACTACGTTGCCTCGCCTCATCGCTTGGTGTGACAGAGCGAATTACGTTTACCGGTCGTATCTCTTACGACCGTGTTCGTGAGCAGTATGCAACCGCAGACGCCTTCATTCATCCCGGTGTCTGGCCAGAACCGTTTGGGCGGACAATAATTGAAGCGATGGAGACTGGTCTCCCCGTCCTCGTTTCCGATATTGGAGGCCCTGCAGAGATTGTAGACGATCCACTCTGCCGATTCGCGCCTGGAACTCCGAGTGCTATCGTCCAAGCCGTTGACCGACTCCGCAGTCGTGAGGAAGATGTCGGGGCCAACAACCGTAAACGAGTTATTGAGCAGTACGCTCCCGAACAAA
The DNA here is from genome assembly GCA_028275165.1 of Haloquadratum sp. Classification (GTDB taxonomy): domain Archaea; phylum Halobacteriota; class Halobacteria; order Halobacteriales; family Haloferacaceae; genus Haloquadratum. The sequence continues at coordinate 2,025 of JAQCNF010000135.1, read as the reverse complement.
TTATCGAAGATATATTAAACGTTTATGAGACAATTATATGAGACATAGGTACAAGATCTCAAATGCTATCTACGCTCTTTTGTAGAAGATTGTTGATGCTGGTGAGATGTCGCTGTGGAGTCAAGGAGGACAAGGACACCGCGTCAGCGGTGTCAGGGACGATCCCATGAAAAACCAATCGAGAGGCACTCAGAACAACCGTTCTTTCAGCTAAATTGATGACTGATTCCAACGCCTTCTACGGATTCAACAGAGCAGTCTGGTCTAATAAAAAAGACATGACCGTACCTGTGAGCACCACACAGGAGCGAAGCGGAAAGTAGACTCCTACACACAATAATATGAAGGGTGGACTAAATAATATTGGCATTGCTTTTAGTTAATTATCTGATCTATCTGATTTATATCCTAATGCCTGTAGCCGATCGTTTATAACATTCTGATCCACGTGCTCAAATCCAATAGGATCCTCAGATATAACGTTTCGACGGTTATTGGAGCCAATTTCAAGCCAAGGAACTTCCCGAAGATTTTTTGTGTAAATGAAATGAGGATGGCCGTAGAGACGTGGACCTAGGGGTGTTAACATATCTCCTAAAAGTTCTCCATGGTCAGAAGTAACGACTGATTTTCCGTCAAGTTTGTTGATTAGACTCTCTACATGCTGGAGCACGTGATTCAGAGATTCAGTATATGCTTGTCTCATTTCACCCAGTGAAATGTTTCCTTTTTTAACTTCTTCCCATGGGTTATTTCCATCTATATTAGTATCAAAGTCACTTTTAGCGTGTGCTTTGTCATATCCGGTTAAATTCATACGCTCGGAAATACGATCCATTGTAGGTCCAATCCATGGCTCGTGCGGTTGCATAAAATGTATCACCAGTCGTTTATTTGGATACCTTTCATGAGAATCAACTGCTAATTCTAGAACTTCTGCCGGAAATACTGTCTCGTGTTTATCATCCCACCGGCCGAGAGCTGACTCAATCGTATAAAACAGACTTTCGGAAAGTTTAATAGAATATGGATTGGCTGTAATATAGACTGTATCATGTAGCTTCCTACCTATAAAATTCTCTTTCATGAATTCCCAGCTATGTCCCCCTTGGGATAACACGGAAGACAACTCTCCCGATATCTGATTTTGTTCTTGAAAGTAGTCAAATCGACAGGCATCTAAAATGATTAAATTATCCCAGTCACGATTAATGATATCAACACCGCTTCCCCTGATTACCTCCCACAAGGGTTTTTGATATTTCCCGATCGAATGTGCAATATTCTCTAATATATCTCTGTTTCTAACATTCATATTCGCAGGCTGTTATATTATTTTCTCTGAGCCTTCTTAGTTGCCTCGATTGCTTCCTTACTCAATTCGATACTGAAGTAAAAAACGGCTTCGATCTCGTTGAGTTTTCAATCTTGCCACCTATATAACAAGGCTTAAGCACGTTTTCCGAATCCCTTTTTCTAATGAGCCAGCAACAGGACTCTTCCGGTACATCGAGTCCATCCCCGCTTGACCTCCTCGAACGGTGGTACCACGTCCCAGCCCTCTTCGGGATAGTGGTCTTCATGCTGTGGACCCGTCTCCGGTCGTACGGAAACTTCATCATCGACGGCGAAGTGTACTTCCGCGGGAACGACCCGTGGTACCATCTCCGCGAGACGAGCTATCTCCTCAAGAACTGGCCAAATACGCTCCCATTTGACCCATGGACCGGATTCCCGTTCGGTAACCGAGCTGGACAATTCGGCACATTGTGGGACCACATCATGGCGGTTGGCGTGCTTATTTTCAGACCGATCATGGGCAGCGCCGAGGAGGTCATGCTCATCATGGCTCCTCTCGCCGGAACCCTGGTCGCGGTCCCCACGTACCTCATCGCGCGGCGGTTCGTCGACCGGTTCGCGGCGGTCGCGGGCGCCGTCGTCCTGGCTCTCCTTCCGGGGACGTTTTTCAACTACAGCCTCGTCGGCTTTCCCGACCACAGCGCGGCCGAGGTGCTGTTTCAGAGC
>JAQCNF010000049.1 GCA_028275165.1 Haloquadratum sp. | reverse complement strand
ATATCGACCAGCGTTGTCGCCCTCGTGACAGGAGCTCCATCTTTCGTTTCGACGCGACCTGAATCACGGTCGATGTGTCCCGGGAACTCGTGATCAGTCGGATCGTAATGGATCTGATCTTCGTTCGGGAAGCCAGCACGACCGTACGGCAGGTTCACGTCGCGTGGGTGATGCAGCGGGATTGGCTTGTTTTCCTGCTCCCAGTGGCGCTCCCGGCGAGTCTCTTCATTCGTATTCACCAATCTCAGCAGTCTAAGCGTCCGTCAAAACTGTTAACATTAATATCAAGATTAACTCCCCTTGTTAAGATGTTTCCTGAGGTTCAATCTCTTCATGCCGCTCCTCGTCAACTGCATAAGTATGAAAAAAGTATGCACTGCTACGTGTGAGCACAAACGCAAGGTGGGCGACCGGGGACAAGTTACGATTCCCAAGGAACTCCGAGATCGTCAGGGCATCAAGGGGGGAGACGAAATCGAGTTCGTGGAAACAGAAGACGGGATCGTCATCAAACCCCCGACAGACAAAGAACGACTCGCGGAAGGCTACCGGGAACGTGCGGAACGATCACGGCAGTTGGCCGAGGAGATGACCCCGGCCTCGTCGGAAGCGACTGACTGCCTTGGGGAAGCCCCTATGTGGAGCGAGTGACGCTTCGGTGTTGATACGTGAAAGTACGCCGCGGCGACATCGTTATTGTTGATTTGAGTCCGACGAAAGGGAGCGAACAGCAAGGAACGAACCGCCCCTGTGTAGTCATTCAAACCGATGTGGGGAACAGAAACACCCCGACCACGATCATCGCTGCGTTCACGAAACAGTACAACCCGAATAACACGTACCCGTTCGAAGTAGACGCACTCGCATCGAATACAGCACTCAGTCAGGATTCAGTGGCAGATCTCAGTCAGATCCGCGTTGTGGATGTCAACAAGCGGGTGAAGACACATATCGGATCAGTCGCTTCCTCTCGAATCGAAAAAATCGACACGGCGATTAAGACCGCCTCGGCCTGTCATCGCTCAGTTGAATCGGTTTGCCGAAGGCCCACCGACTGATTTTACAGAATTTCAAGGAGAATGCCCCAGGGTTGAATCCGACAATTTGTGATACAAGCCATCAAGTAGACACATGTCTCACCAATAGACAGCGATGGAATGCACTCACCGCTGCCCCACATACCCGACACAAGAGGTAGCGCCTGGACTGGAACGGCACATCGACATTCATCGCCAAGCGTGCAATTATACCCTGTATGAGTGCGAGAACGTGGACACCGACAACATCGGCTCCGCGTACAAACACCACTCCCGACTCCTCAACTGGAAAGATCAGTTTTCAGTCTTCTCGGAAGTCAACTCGAAGACTCTGCAACGAACCGTTACGCGGTTCTACCAGAACCTCGCGAATCTCTCCGAACAAAACCAGAACGGACGGAAAGTTGGGAATCTCAAGTGGAAGTCAGCGAAAGAGTGCAGCATGACGTACTCGCAGTCCGGTCATCAGACGACATCTGATGGGCAATCAGAGATCTCCGATTTCTGATGACGGCTTCGAACTCATAAAATACGAGTCACCGACACGCGACGCTCTGGCTTCCAAGATCGGTGACATCCCGATCCGCCATCACCGCGACATCCTGACGAAGCAGACACCAAAGAGGTCACGACGCAGAAGCAGACGACCGGCGAGTGGTTCGTCTCCTCCGGTCTGGAAACCGACAAGGCTGATCTGCCCGGGAAACCTGATGTGGATTCGCTCAACACAACCAACAGCGCCGGTGTTGATCTCGGCACACTGAATTACATCCATACGCCGGACGGTGCCACGGTTGGTTGGCTTGATTTCGAAGACGAGTATGAGCGTACAGTTTGACACCATCCACTCAATAACTGCGACAACTGTTCAGGGTCTACAGCAGAACGAGGCGAGTGCCTCGGGTTCGTTTGGAAATCGAAGATTTCCGTGATGACGCCGAGTCCATCTCTCGAACCACTTGACCTCGAAGTGGTTCACTCCTCTCTATCCTTCCAGTATCGACATACATCAGCGGAGCACCCGCCGTCGGCGTTCACCACCTCACCCGTAATGTAGGTATCACGTGAAACGAGGAGCAGCGCACACTCAGCCATCTGGTCAAGCGATCCGTACCGGTTCATCGGCGTCCGCTTTCGGACATCCGTGTCGGTGTACCCTGCGGAGTCCTGTGTCTGATCAGTGATGTCTGTTTGAATGAATCCTGGGGCGAGCGCGTTGACAGTGATGTCGTGGTCTGCCCACTCAAGGCAAGTGTCTGAGTGAGGTTGTTCACACCACCTTTGGCGGCACAGTACGGTACACGCATCCTGACGCCCATATCACCCATCATCGATGAGATATTGAGAATCGCCCCGCCATCACCCTGTTCGATCATCTGCTGTCCAGCAAGTTGTGACCCGAAAAAGACGCCATTGAGGTTCACATCGATGACTTCACGCCACTCCTCGGCACTGAATTCCTCGGCTGGGCCGATATTCGTAATGCCAGCATTATTGACCATGATGTCGACGCTACCGAACTCGGCAGCGACCCTGTCAACAAGAGCCTCAACCTCGTCGTAGTTCGACACGTCTGCAGCGATGCCAACGGCATTCCTGTCAGGTGCGATATCAGCAGCAGCGGTCTCCGCACGCTCAGGAGACCGCGAATTTACCACGACGTTGGCTCCTTCATCTGCGAACCTTCAGCGATTGCCTTTCCGATTCCTTCGATGCACCAGTGACAATAGCTGTCTGTCCAGAGATATCCGTCATAAGTTATTTTCCAATCAAGAGTGTGCTCACGACCGATGTAATAGTACCGGGTGGGCAGATATGCGATAGCCGCAGCAGGTCGCCTTAGCAGCCACAATATCTATGTGAATGCTGTGTGCTGCGTGCTTAATCTCCTCCGTAGGCAGCACCTGTCGGTGGTCATATTAGGCTTGACGCCCACCTAACTCATCAAAACATCCAGTCACAAGTTGGATATATCTGCTCTTATGTCTAATACCGCCGATGTAGCGCCGACACCTCGGCATGCTGTGATGACTTGTCGAAGGGTGTTCGGTTAACCGCGATATCGATAAATCGCGTGTGCAAGTATGTCATGATAAATGCTACCGAAGTATTTTTATGAGCTAATGGTGAGTTATATCACATTGAATGCTGAGTATTAACAATCTCAAAAAAACCTACTCAACAGGAGATGAAGCTTTAAAAGGAGTCTCGCTTGAGATTAGTGGTAACGAACAGGTGGCGATAATCGGTCCGAGTGGAGCCGGAAAAAGCACTCTGGTTCAATGTATAAATCGTCTCACTGAGCCGACTGAGGGTGACGTGTATCTCGGCGATCGAGAGCTCACGAAACTCAACAAGAGCGAACTACGAAAAGCTCGCAGACGGATTGGCATGATATTTCAAGAGTATAATTTGATAGATAGGCTGACAGTGATGGAGAATACACTCTCTGGGCGCCTGGGGTACGTCAGCACCTGGGATGCATTTCGGCGAAATTTCCCCGAAGAAGACATCAAGTATGCGTATGAGACGCTTGACCTCGTTGGGATGGAGGAGTTCGCAGATGACCGGGCCGACGAACTCTCGGGTGGGCAACGTCAGCGCGTTGGAATCGCTCGAGCACTCCTTCAGCGACCCGATATTCTGTTGGCTGATGAGCCAACGAGTAGTCTTGACCCAGAGACATCTCGGATTGTGATGGAGCTCCTCGGTGATATCGCGGAGCGTGAAAATATTCCTATCCTGATTAATATCCACGAGGTTCACCTCGCCGAGGAACACGTCGATCGGATTATCGGATTGACTAAAGGCGAAGTGGTGTTTGACGGTCCAGTAGAAGAACTTGATGAGGAAAGCAAGGACGTCATTTATCGTGGCGAGCAGATTCCTGACGATGCAGCAGACATGGCCCACTCACAGGCTACTGTTGGGAGCGACGTGACTGACGACATGACTGAGAGAACAGATGCGTAGCTATGGCAACTGAGCAAAATTCGGTATCCGAGAAGCAGAAAGGAACCTGGGAGCGGCCATCTACGTTTTATAACAAATACACAAAGTATGCTCTGTACGTCATCATAATCGGCTTTTTTGCTTGGAGCTTCATAGGCACGGGCTTCGATGTTGAGCGTATTCTCCAAGGCTACGGAGAACTAACGCCGGTCATTGGTATCGCGTGGCCGCCAAACTTTGAGGACCGATTTTTGTCGCTCTATTTTCAGGGAATCTACGAAAGCGTCGGGATGGCGTTCTTAGCAACAATCGGTGGCGTTCTCATTAGTATCCCGTTCGCGTTCATGGGAGCCAGGAATATCGCACCACGTCCGCTCTATTATTTTGCGAGGGGTATATTCGTTTCAACTCGGTCATTTCACAATCTTATTGTCGGCATCGTCTTCGTCACGGCCGTTGGAACCGGTGCCTTCGCTGGTATACTTACATTCATGTTTAGCACTCTTGGGTACTGGGCAAAACTGATGGCTGAGGACATTGAGGATATCGCTGGGAACAAATTAGACTCTATCCGTGCTGTTGGAGCATCGCCGCTACAAATTCTGATCTATGCTGTCGTGCCTCAAGTGATGCCGCGAGCAGTTGGTCTCACGATTTATCGCTGGGACTCAAACATTCGTGGCTCAATTATCATCGGCATCGTAGGCGCGGGAGGAATTGGTCTCACGCTAATCAACTCATATAGACGCTACGAATATGACGTCACTCTGGCTATTCTTCTCATTATCATAGCGATTGTCCTCGTTGGAGAAGTGGCCAGTGCTTACATCAGAGGGAAGGTCCAATAATGTCACTCAAGAGCCGGAGTGAGTGGCAGCGATTCGAGGGGCGTCAGAAGTGGATTCGGATTCTCTCCTCTCTCAGCGTACTGGCGGCATTATTCATCTTTTGGGAAACGATGGATGTGCGCGTAAGCTACTTTGCCGACGCTCCTGTCCATCTCTATGATCTGTTCTCTCGAATGTACCCACCAGATATGTCTGTGTTACCAAACCTGATCGGACCCACTATTGAGACGTTTCACATGTCTCTTCTCGCCACCGGGTTCGCGTTCATTTTCTCTATCCCCACTGCGATACTCGCGGCTGAGAACCTGTCGCCAAATGATGTGACTTACGGGCTCGGCAAACTGATTATCTCTACCTGTCGCTCCGTTCATGACATCATCTGGGCTTTAATATTCGTCTTGATATTGGGTCCGGGGGCCCTTGCTGGGATACTCGGCATGGGAATGAAATCGATTGGGTTCATCGGGAAATTCTTTGCCGAAGAGATAGAAGAAATAGATAGAAATACTACCAAAGCAGTCCGAGCCACAGGAGCGAACTCAGCTCTGATCATGATCTATGGGATTGTGCCTCAGATAAAAGCAGCTTTCGTCGGACTGACTGTCTATCGGTGGGATGTAAATATTCGTGCAGCAACAATCGTGGGATTGGTCGGTGCAGGTGGCATCGGTGTCCAGTTAGATCAGGCGATGGGCTTCCTCTACTGGGGTGAAGTTTTGACTATCCTAATTGTAATCTTCGTGCTCGTGGTCATCAGCGAAGTGGTGTCAGCGTACCTACGGGAGAAGACGCGTTAATTTGTTGTTTTTTCCTGATATTCTCACAATCTCGCAAGCCGCACTTTCAGGATTGAATTCGGTTCAGTTTCGAATAGTGTTTCTAATCGCTCACAACAAACAAGTCTACACATAACTAAGGCGAGTACCTCGGGATCTTCGGAAATCGAATATTTCCGTGATGATTTCAGTCTCTCAAACCACTTGACTCCGAGGCGGTTCATCATCAAGAAGTTGAGCGTGCAACTGTTGCCAATCGCCTCAGTTTCACTAAACAGGGCAGCGGGAAATAAACTATAATCAAGCACGTTCTGCGATTTTTGTCCGCTATACTGATTGAGTCTGAATGAACAGGGTAACACAATGTTTTTTTCGAAGGTATAAAATGAATCTTTATGAGCAACACTGCAGAGCCAACAGTCGATAGCCAATCTGTGTTAGATAAGGGTTCATTCATCAATGAGGATAAACATACAATCCTTGACCAGGCGGCATGGGTCATTGACGGGACGAGTGGGTTCGCAGAAAGAAAGCTTACAGATCATCCAGAGACAGACGGCGTTTGGTTCGTTGAAAGAGTTGATGCATATCTGAATGATCATATATTTGATGACCAATCTTTAACCCGCGTTGTTGAGGACGCAATAACACATGTCGTATCGGAGCTGGAGGAAGAAATCTCGCAAAGGATAGGCTCAGATCTTGATGAGTTAGCAGCAGATAAGTCTATAAGTATGCACGAATTCCCAGCAGCAACGATAGCTATCGCGAGATGGAACAGAAAAACGGTTGAGTACTACTCATTGGGCGACTCGTCAATTATTATTCGGACTGATGACGACATCCACCATTACAATCAAGAGGGTCCACAACGGTTTGATGCCGTTCTGGAGGATCACATCGCTGAGTATCTTTCTGATAATCCCAAGGCGAATATTGATGAAATCAGAGAATACGCCAGGCCACATATTCGCGAAAGTAGAAAACATCGAGAAGTGCCGGGAGGTTTCTGGTGCCTCGGAATAAACCCGTTGTCAGCGACTCACGCAGTGACGGGAGAGTTTCCTAAACAGTCAGTCAGTAGCGCGTATCTATTTACTGACGGATTCTTGAGTATTGTTGAGAAATTCGAGATATTCGAAGATTGGACCGCAGTAGCAGATTATATTGACGAATATGGTCTTCAGGACGTACTCGATCGTCTTCGAACGATCCAAAATCAAGATGAATCCGTGCTGGAATATCCGCGACTGAAACCGATGGACGACGTCGCAATCATTCGTTTGTGCTTTGATACCGAAAACCAACACTGAGACTAATGATTGGATATTTCGATACCGCTCTGTTCAATCAGATTCACTTAGCATGGATCACGGACACTTCAACGGTGGCACAAGCGAAGACTTGGCCAGAGAGTCATTTAGAAACTAACAGGTGGCCGATTCAATACACCGGTATGCGCTCATCAAATCACGTTGGTGTTCGAGATACGAAACGTATATTTCGGTGTAATTAGTTTATTGTTTCATGATTTATTTGCTTCGTAATCAACCCTCAGATTCTATCGAATTCAATGTGAGTAATATCCCAGAGACACGCGAGGGCTATCGTTTTGAGGTCGAAGGTGACTTGTACAATTGCCATGCGGTAAACTCTCGGAACAGTGAGTGGACACTCGCATATGGATTACACTCCAGTGACGAGAACTCCACGCTGTTTCGCTTGCGGGGGGAAAGCATAGATTACTCGACTACTGCTACGAGACCCATTGCTGGTAGTATTGCGAACGACGGGACGATGGCTGCTATCGTCCATGATGACAGTAATACGCGGGCTGTCGGATTAACAGTTGTCAAAGACGACGAGGTGACTGTTGATATGCAACTTGAGTCAGTCATCGCTGACATATTGGTCCGGCCTGACGGTGAAGTAGTCGCAATAGCGACTCGACCACCAGATGAGTGTGTCTATACCTTCGATACCCTCAGTGGAAAGCAACGGTGGAAATACACTCTTCCACGGGAGACGCCTCATGTACTTGGTTATCATGGAAGTGATAATCTACTTATACTCGGCCGCAAACCGAGAGAAGAACCGTATGTCGCATTAGATACACACGGAGAAGTGGCCTGGGGATGTGATCGGTATCACTCGCAGAGACCGTTCAGGAAACGGGTCAGGGAATGGCTCAGTCAAAGGTCACCCATCGGCGATTCTCGTAATATATGAGAAGACACAATCCACAGGATACACAAAAAGAGTTGATACTGTCAGCAGATAACAGCGTGTATCCGCGCGTGAGCGGCGGTATCGCGCCTGCACCGCGTATAATTCTGCTTAATCCTTGGGGTCTCGCCGACACGAGTAACACAGGAAAAAAAGTCTACCAAGCCTCAGAGCGTTCCAAAGGCTGAGCGGTCAAGCTCCGTGCCCAGACCCGCCGTTGGTGAACATCGATAACGCCAGCGAACGCGATGGTTCCGGGCGGGAAGCCGACTGCCGCTCTTTCTGAAAAACCAATGCTGTGATTACCAGCGTGTTTCAAACTGCGATAGCCGCACTCGCAAGGAGGATTGCACCTGCTGCTGGCTCTGTCAGCGACGGATCCTCCGTTGCTCGATCTCTCATTCCTACTATGATAGCTGTCAAGGGTGATACCACGTCCTTCATAACATTTTGACGAGCACATAACTGAGAAATTCGATTCCACTAATTCAGATGATGAGGAGCCAAATCTTCTGAGGCTGGGCCGCGTTCGATGGAACTAAGATTTCGCATAGAGGTCATACACGGCGAATGCAAGAATAGCGAACTCGGTTGTCGAGTTCACTTCCTGTTCGGGGAGTACTCAGAACGAGGATCACTCGTGAGGACGGCCGAATTCCTACGCTCCTCTGTGGCCACCCACGCTGAGACCGAGAGATGCCCCAAGTGCAATCATGAGAGCAAGTTTGAGGGCTGACGAGTCCTGTCTCGTTGCTGGAATCTCAATCTATATTTGTATTATATTTGTTCCTCTCAAGTCTTCTCAGATACGCCTGGAGGGGATGCTGACCCCAACCGGACTGGCGTTGGGGATTGATTGTGCGTTTTCATACTGAGAGCAAACCACTACAAGCCACTTGAGAGTGCTACTGTCGGGCTAAGACGTGTGATTAACTCTTCGCTCAGACGACTCGATTTTCGTCTCCACGCTTACTATTGCTAATTTGTGGACAGACTCTTGATATAGTGGTGTTTTGTACATCAAACAGCACTTTCACTGGATAGGCACACTTTGACGTCACAAGTTGGATTACTTATATTTTGTAAGTGACTTGTCGGAAGTACGTTTGTCACAATTCTGCTATATATACGCATATATTTACCCCTGAGCCGTACTGCGATTTTATCGGAACGATCACAGAATGTTTAAATAATATGAAATAGCAGTTTATTGTACGATGCAGGACCATGGCAAGCGTCACAACAGGCGAGATGTCCTCAAAGCATTGTCAGCAAGTGGAATAGCTATTGGACTCGCAGGCTGCACTGGTGGTAGTTCGTCCGGTGACGATTCATCAAGTGGCGATTCGTCCAGTGACGACTCATCCGGTGACGGTTCGTCTGGCAGTGGTGGCGAATATGGCTTCCCAGAGTTCGATCCTGAGAACGTAGAGTTCCCACAGCCTGCTGATCGGCTGCTTGAGCACAATCTACACTTAGGAACTGAAGCCGATTTCAATGGCTGGATTGAATCAGACATTGATGAACCAGCTAACGGTCGCGACGTCTGGGATCCAGACGAAGCAGACGAAATTCTGGAACCTGACACTCTGCAATTCTCCTTGGGCAGGGGAGAGGCGACCGAGCAGGAGTACATAGACCAATTAGAACCGATGATGAACAATATCGAGAAGGAAACTGGGCTTCCAGTCGAATACCAACTACAGAACAGTCGAACCGCACAGATTGAGGCCTTTAGAGCGAACCGGCTTCATGTAGGTAACACGGGTGCACCCATTTTAGCGGTTAATACTGGACGCGTGACCCCATACGCGCTGCCCGCAAGCACAAACGAAGCTGGAGACAGGTTAATTGGCTATTGTTGGTGGATCATTTCCCACATTAGTAACACTGAGATGCAACAACCCGAAGATCTTGAGGGGAAATTAGTCGCACACTCAAGTGAGACATCAACATCGGGCCATCAAGCGCCGAGCGCTTTAATGCAAGACTTGTTTGGTGTAGAAGCAGGTGAGGATTACGAGATTCAGTTCGCGGGCAGTCACGATGCTGCGATCCGTGGTGTCGGTCTTCAAGATTATAAAGCTTCGAACTCTGCCGCAACATCTTTCGAACGGTTAGCACGCGCTGACCAGATTGAGCCCTCTAATTTCAGAGTCCTCTATCGACGCGTCTTCCCGTCGGGGCCGATGGTATACAAATACAATCTCCACCCGGATATCAAACAGGGGATCCGCCGAGCAACGTTTGATTACGATTACGGTGAGGGGATCAACCAGAATGCTATCGACGGCGCAAACATGATTGAACTACAACCGGAAGACTACAAAAAGGTCTACGACACAATCTTACGAGTCCAGGCACAATTAGGGACGACGTACGAGACATAAAGTGTTCATTCGCACAAAATTCTCGTCAACGTGTTCGATGACTGAGAAGCAATAGATGAACGGCAGCAGGTGTCGTTGATCAGTTACATCTATAGCCAGAGTGCAGACAGCGAGGTCCTCACGATGCTCTCGGAGTAGAGCTAGTGACAGTGGCGAGTCAGCAGCAATCGGAAATCAAGGCCTCGGATCGGGCAAGTCTGTATTGTAGGACTCATAGGCTGATCTCCCGGCTCGCGTGAGAAATTCACCGTGGGGGGACCGTCCCGCCTGACACGCTGGAAGTCAACGGTTGCTAACAGAGATGCTGAACCAGTTCAGATGAATATGTTGAGTCGATTAAAATTATACCACTCGTCGTCTGTTCCAACGAGACCACAATCGCAAAGCCAACCCAGAGTATGAACTCGCTCCGAGGTCAAGCCTCGCAGCAGTCATCTTGTACCGCCAGTACAGTTCATACACGAGTCAATATTCAAGCAAAAGACTTGTACTGACTTGTACAGATGTCTATCACATGAATACAGCGTCGCATCAACGTCAGGCGTGGTTGGAAGATGAAATCGAACAAATACTCACGTTCTATTACCCGACGTGTCTGGATGAATCCACTGGCGGATATATTGCACAACTGAATGAAGAAACCGGCGCAGTCTACGACCAGAGTTCAAAACATCTCGTGTCGACTGCGCGATTCATCGTGAACTTCTCGCTCGCAGACCAGCTAAATGGACCATCGTGGAGTCAATCAGCACTCACACATGGGCTGCGATTTCTGCGTGAACATCATCGTGACCACGATAATGGTGGATACCACTGGCTCGTAGAGGACACACAACCGGTCGACACAAAACGCGTGTGCTATGGACATGCATTCGTCCTACTCGCACTGGCCCGCGCAAGCGAGAGTGATGCATGCGAGGTTGAGGACGAATTGAGGGCAGTTCATCGCTGTATTGAGAATCGATTCTTCGAACCATCATATGGGCTGTACAAGAGTAAGTACAACGCAGACTGGTCAACCGCAGCCTCATATCGGGGGCAAAACGCAAATATGCACATGTGCGAGGCGATGCTGGCCTGTTATGAAGCCACTAATGAGACACAATTTGTAGACCGAGCGCTTCGCATTGCACGGGAGTTGACCGTGGAACTCACACAAGCGACTGATGGACTCATTTGGGAGCATTATACCGAGACGTGGGATCACGATTTCGAGTATAACAGGGACAACCCGACCCACACGTTTCGTCCATGGGGCTATCAGCCTGGTCATCAGATCGAGTGGGCGAAACTACTCGCTATCTTAGGACGATATGTTGACGCTACGTGGGTAATTCCACGTGCAGCGGAACTGTTTGAGGCCTCAGTTACCCATGGATGGGACGAACAACGCGGAGGACTGTATTATTCACTTGACCGCGATCGTGAACCGCTAGTGAGTGAGAAATACTCGTGGGAGGTTGCTGAGGCAATCGGCGCTGCAGCGATGCTGTATGAACAAACTGGGAAGCAGCAGTATCTCGAATGGTATAATCAATTCTGGTCATACGCTGAACGCCATCTCATCAATCAAGAGACACGATGCTGGTACACCAAAGTGACCGAGGCAAACGAACCGGTGCCACGGACAGAGGGTGTCGCCGTCGAACCAGGATACCACCCGATCAACGCCTGCTTTGAGGCGAGACGCTCATTCGGAAATACTAACAAACATACACATGTTAGTTTTGGTGGCGAAAACGGCGAGTAGGGTTGTCACATCCAGACAATGCGAATTCGGAATCAATCGCTACAGGCTGATTTAAACATACTCGCCACATACCGAATGTAAGGTATGAAATTCGGCATCATCGGGCTGGGGGCACACGGTATCACACATGCAAACGTGCTCACTCGACTCGGACAGACAGTCATTGGGGTTGATGCAAACAGTGAGGCACGAGCGGAATTTGGCGAGACATTCGATGCGAAAACGTACAAGAATACGGCATCATTGTATGAGCAAGATATTGCCGGGATTATCATTGCGACACCAAACAAATTTCACGAAGCCACAGCCACCGAGGCACTTGATGCAGGATTTCCAACGCTCATCGAAAAGCCACTGGCACATGACCTGCCCAGTGCAGAGCGTATTGTCGAAGTAGCGGACCAGACCGGCTGTCCGTGTCTCGTCAGTTTCTCAAATAAGTTCCAGACAGCCTGTTCGGTTGCCAAGTCATACGTAGAGTCTGGTTACTTTGGGAAAATCACACATATTCGTGCACGGCACGTCCGTCGGCGAGGGATCCCTGGCCGTGGAACTTGGTACACCTCAAAGGATATTGCCGGCGGTGGCGCACTGCTTGATATCGGTGCGAATTTAGTCAATGTGCTCTTGTATCTGACCGGCTGGCCGACCATTACCGAGGTGGTCGGAAATGCCAGATCAGAATTTGGCAAACAAGATAATTATGCGTATTTAGATATGTACGATGATAATGGGCAGGCAAAGATGTACGATGTCGAGGATTCGGTGACGGCTTTCTGCAAGTTTGGTGATGGGATGACAGCGAGTATAGAGGTTGCATGGGCGGCAAACGCACAACCCGAGCACAAATACGTCATACAGGGAACCGATGCAGGAGCCGAACTCAGACTCTCGAATGACCTCTCAGAAAAGAATGAATCACCGTTGACGAACGAACTCAGTCTGCTCGAGACACGACCAGACGATATCGACCATCACGTCGATGCAGCGGTCACAGTTCCGGACAGTGACCCACTTGAACGAGAAATGAGACATTTCATCGCCGCAGCTACAGATGAAGAGCACCCAACGCTGAATAGTGTTCAGCAGGGACTGCGCGTCCAACGAGCAATCGATACGATTTATACGGCGAGTCGATAGCCCGCTCTGTGAGAGTGGCCTAAATACGAGTCCTTTTGTTTTCACGCGCCTGAAAGTACTATTTATGACCACCAATACATCGAATTCTGGGCGGATACAATCCGTCCAGACAACACTTGCAATACTCGAGGTGCTTCGAGACCGACGCGTTGCAGGAGTGTCTGAAATTGCGCGTGAGCTCACGTATGCGAAGAGCACAGTCCATCACTACCTGAAATCACTCGAGGAGGCGGGATATGTTGAACGCAAGGATACCCAATACGCGCTCGGCCTCCAAGCACTCACACTCGGCGGTGTTGCACGCGAGCGCGAGCGACTGTTTCACCTTGGGCGCGAACAGGTAGACCAATTAGCGGTCGAGACTGGTGAAAAAGTTCGACTCATCGTTGAGCGTGACTGGCGCGGGATCACTGTCTATCAGGCAGAGGGCGAACAGGTTTCTCAGACCCGAACGCACGTCGGAAGCACCGAATTATTACATTCGACCGCGGCCGGCAAGGCGTTTCTTGCAGCCATTCCACGGGCGGAGACGCATGAATACATTTCACAGACTGGGCTACCAGCACAGACTGAAAATACGATTACTGAGACAGATGAGTTACTCACCGAACTTGACCGTATCAAAGACCGCGGCATAGCGCTCGATGATCAGGAACACTATACCGATATTCGGTGTGTTGCAGTTCCAATCGTCATCGATGACGAAACGGTCTTGGGAACGATTAGTGCGTCTGCCCCACTTGACCGCATGTCTGAGGAGCGATTTCGCTCTACGCTCCCAAACAAATTACAGAATATTGCTGGCGTTGTCGAAATCAATACGACGTACTCGGAATGGATAGCGACATCGTGACTCGCTTTGCGTTTGTTCATATGAAACAATATATCGATATGTATGAGTCAATATATAAATGCATGCCAAGAGCCATAATAAGGCGGGAAAATAGATAATATGTTTCAGTATATCAAACAATACGAGCAATAGGGGCTGAAAGTCAAAACACAGCAGCGTCTCAGCTAGTATTGCAGTCGCTCGTGCTGGGATTCGGGGGCACCAAGCGCATCAAGCCGGTCAGAGAGTGCAGTTCGGAGCCGATCACGCGCTGTCGTATTCTTATCGATAAGATTCTGTTGTTGTGTTGGGTCGGTTTCGAGATCATAGAGGCGCTCATCACTGTGTTGTTGCCACGAGCGGGCTGGATATCTCCATGTCATCGAATCGGTGTACGGTAGAAACGCGCCGGCATCTGCTTCGGGCTTGCCTTCCCGAGGGGTAAACCACGAATGCGGATTGAGCATCTGTGTCGAGTGACACTCCGTCGTGGAGTCACTCGCTGGCGGACAATGATAGCTATACTCACCATCAGTAATGCTGATTGTCGATCCCCAGTATCCATGCATCACATATTCGCGGTGATGCTCTCGCTCGCCTGTCGTCAACGGAAGGAGTGATTGACTGTGTCTGTAACTTTCGTCATCGATATCGAGTGCGTCAAGCAACGTTGCATAGAGGTCGACCGCCGTCGTGAGTGCGTCTGTCCGCTCCACTTCGATCTCTGGGTGCCAGACAAAGAGTGGGGTGTTCGCAATCACCTCATACGGGAGAAATTCATTTTTTCCGATATATCCGTGATCGCCGAGTGCAAAGCCATGATCTGAGGTGAGGATGACAGCAGTCTCATCCCACAGCGATTCTGCAGTCATCGTATCGAACAGACGACCAACCCACTCATCGACCATCGTGACACTCCCCGCAAACTGTGAGCGGACAAATGCCAATTCCCGATCAGATAGGTGACTCTGCCCCTCATCAACTGGCCCGTAGTATGGCCAACTCGTCAACTCGGGGTCGTCCGGGTCTTCATCGGTATACATTGACGCATACGGCTCTGGAATGTCGAATGGCTCGTGGACGTCGAAATTATCGATATAACAGAACCATTGTTCCCACTGTGCATTATCCTGCAGCCACTCAGTGGCACGCGAGAAGACTTGGGGAGTAAAATAGTCCATCTCCTCGCTAAATGCCGATGTGTTTCTGGCATATGCGGTCCGGTTGAGATACTGCACTGAGTCTGGAGGGTCGCTACGGCGATTCAATATCTGATCAAGCGTCTCCTCTTCGGGTGTATGCGGCGCGGTTCTCCAGGCATCATATTCGTTACCGCGCACGAATTCGAAGCCATTGAAATCCTCATAATACCCGTGGCTACCGTGCTGAAAGTAATGAAAATGGTCTGTAATCAGCTGGGAGAGAATACCGTTGTCGCGGGCGATTTCTGCCAGATGGCGGTCAAATGGCTCAGTCGGCCCCCATGGTCGCCACAGAAACTCCTTCGTCCCAGTCAGCCATTCACGCCGAGCCGGCATGCATGGAAGGCTGCCAGCGTAGTGAGTATCGAACACCGTCGCACGGTCTGCAAACTGATCCAGATTCGGTGTTTCGACGTCATACTCTGTTACCCGCGGCGTTTCGGCATATGCTCCGAGAAAATCGCGGCGAAGGCTATCTAAGGAAATAAATAACACGTTCATTTTATCGAGCCTCACTCAATCCCCGGAAATTCATCTCGAAGTGTGGATTCCTCGATGCTAACCACCTCACCATTGATCACGACGAACGGTTCGCGTCGACAGATACCACAGTGTTCTAAACACGACCGACACGTTGTATCTGTATGGACTGATTCCAGAAGGTTCCTGAGTTCTGCGTCTGCGTTTGCATGACAGTACTCAATCGTCGGTTGCATGTATATGTGCTAACGAATACGTGGTATAATAAGTGTGTGCCCCTATCTCGCATCCCTCAATTACCCACAGACGTAAGCTATTTATTATTACAATTGCCTATTCTAATCAATGTCATCCGGTAATAGACAGCGAACTAACTCGCAGAGTCGTCTCCAATCATCTCGTCGACGCGCCTTCATCAAGTCAGTCGGTGTCGGTGGGGTCGCCGCACTCGCAGGATGTGCTGGCTCGAATAATGAGAGCGAGGGCGAGAGCGATGGAGGGTCTGGCACAGAAACTGCCGGAGCTACCACCGGCGGCAGTGACAGCGTCACACTAGAATTAATCTGGTTTAATGGACAAGCGACAGAAGAAAATCTCAGTGCCTATGACGACGCAATCGCTGCTTTTGAAGAAAGCACCGGACACACTGTCGACGTGACAAAGACTGGCCAGGTTGGCCAAATCGTCAACCAAGTCCAAACTGGTGTCCAGGCAGGCGACCCAGTAAGTATTGCAGCGATTCCGGCAGGAGCGTGTCAAACTCTTGCGAATAAAGAGATTATCGAGCCGTTAGATAGCTATATTGATGACGCTGACACATTTAGTCGATCAGACATCATCAGAGGGAAGCTCGATATTTCCACACGCGATGACACTACATACGCAGTGCCGATTATGTCTGGTCACTGGGGATCACTTTTCTACAACGCTAACATGCTTGAACAGGCTGGCTACGACCCAATGAATCCAGACTTTGAGACGTGGCCAGAGTTCATTAGTGTCGCCGAGGACGTCAAGGAGGCCGTCGGCGTCCAGCCAGTGGGCTTCTCTGGTGCCGACCATATCCACACGACAGTTCAGTGGTCAGGATTCTTCCACACGACCGGTCGAAAGTCGTGGCTAAACGAAGACCAAACCGATACATTCCTGGATAAGGAGGCTGGAATCAGTTGTGCAGAGTTCACACAGTCTGCCGTCGAAAAAGATCTCCTTCCCAGCGGCACAGCAAACATGAATGCAAATGGCCTCCGTGAGTTGTTTATCTCAGAGGAACTCTTTGCCTACCAGGTCGGTGGGTTCGAGAACGCAATCCTGAAAGAGCAATCAGATATTGACTTTGGTATCACCTGGAACCCACGGGCACCAGATGGTGAAAACTCTGGATTCTCTGGGGGGATTTTCTACACGCTGCCGAGAGGCTCTGAAAATCAAGATGAGGCCTTTGCACTGATTGAGCACCTGATGCAACTCAAGTGGTTGAACCAATATGCACAACTCCCGCCCGTGCGCCCAGATGGATTACAGAGCTTCTTTGAGGGCACTACTGACGGCATCGGGCGTGATGTAAGCAATATTTTCATTGAAGAGGTTTCGAACTCTGGTTTCCCGACAATTCACGTGAATCAAAGCCGGATGTGGGAAGCACAGCGTCGAGAGATACAGGAGATTATCTTAGGCCAAAAAACGGCCGAAGAAGCGATGACGAGTCTCGCAGACCGAGTTCGGGAGCTGCTTTAACACAGCGCTGTCGGATTCAGCGAATTTCATCCATACGTTTATTAGGATTGTTCTGCAGGTGATTGACAAGCTGGTGAGAATGTCAGGATTTGAACGACAACGACTGAAGCAAAATTATGATGTACTGAGAGAGTGGGTTCGTGAGTATCAAGTAAGTGTTGGCGCACTGTTTGTGTTGCCTGTGTTTACGATTATTCTCTTGTTACTACTCTATCCGATGTTCAACACATTCTGGCTGAGTGTTCAGCCCACGACAGGCATCGGATTTACACTCGAAAATTACCAGACGATGCTCAGTGCCGACTGGTTTGGGCAGGTGTTTTGGAACAGCGCGCTCTGGGTTGTCGTTGGTGTGTCATTACAGGTGGGCGTTGGATTCGGACTTGCACTCTTACTGAACACACCCTTCCCGCGACAGAAACTGGTGCGCGGGCTCTATCTCGTCCCATGGATTACTCCGACAGTCGTTGTCGGGTTGATCTTCAAGTGGATGTACGATCCACAGTTTGGGATTATTAATTGGGCGCTCAGATGGAGTGGATTGCTCGATAGCTCAATTGCGTGGCTCTCGAATCCTGACCTGGCACTATATGCATTGATTATCGCAGGCCTCTGGAAGCGATTCCCGTTTGTGATGATTATGCTTTTAGCTGGACTCCAAGACGTAGATGAGCGACTGCAAAACGCCGCAGCAATCGATGGGGTTCCATATTTTGCCCGGTTGCGACACGTGACGCTGCCTCAACTCATGCCGGTGTTGAAAATTGTCGTTTTGCTCTCGATTATCTGGTGTTTTAATCAGTTCGCGATTATATTCATCGCGACTGGTGGCGGGCCGATCGGGGCGACCGAAACCTTCCCCGTCAAAGTATACAAACTCGGGTTCCAACAGCTTGAGTTCGGGCTCAGCACAGCATTATCTGTCGTGATGCTGGGAATCATGATTCTCGTGATGATTGCATACATTCGAGTGCTCCGCCGGCGGGGGGTGAAATTATGAGTGCAACCACGGTCGAATACGAGTCACGCGGACGGCGCTACCTTCGATATATGCTGATTTACGTGATCCTTGCACTCGTCCTCTTTCCTGTGTTTTGGATTGTGGTTTCGTCGCTAAAACCGCCGGAGAACATATTCACCACGCCGCCACAGGTGCTTCCAGAAAAACCTGTTCTTGTCCATTATCAGAAGTTTGTTAGCGGTCCGCTGGCATCATATTTCCTGAACAGCCTATACGTGACGATCGGCGCAACCATCAGCTCGGTTGCGTTATCGGTTCTGGCGGGATACGGGTGGGCCAAATTCGAGTTTCGTGGCTCGCTCTTTACCTCGACTGTCGTCATTCTCAGCCGTATTTTCCCAATCGTGGTTATTCTCGTTCCATTATTTCAGATTCTTCGAGGCTTTGGACTTATCAACACACATCCCGGCTTAATCGTCTCATTTTATGTGTACACACTGCCGCTTACCTCGTGGATGCTCAAAGGATTCTTTGAAAACATTCCTGATAATGTGCTTCGAGCCGCACGGATTGATGGGTTCTCTGAGTTACAAATCTTTCTTCGGATTGTTATTCCGATGGTCAAGCCAGGAATTATTGCCACAGCATTATTTTCGGTCACAATCGCCTGGCAAGAGCTTCTCTTTTCGATTACATTCCTCCAAGATAGCGAATTGTATACCATGCCAGTTGGATTGTTGAATCTAACCAACCAGTTCCAGATCCAGTGGGGATTGATGATGGCGACGTCGTTCATATTCATGGCACCGATTGCAGTCTTGTTTATCCTGTCGCAAAAGTATTTCATCCAGGGTATCAAAGGCGGCTCAGGAGGCGCACTATGACTCATCCCAGGCTTTTAGAGACAAAAAACGCTATTTCAAAAAGCAAACAGATGTATAGTTATTTGAGCGTTGCCGAGTTACAAGTGAACATGAACCATGATTCTACTCTGACGACGAGATTCTCTCTGCGAGGGCGACCATGAGCCGAGTGACACTCACTGACGTGACGAAAATATACGGTGACGATGTGATTGGTGCTGAAGACATCAGTTTCCGAATTCAGGACGGTGAATTCTTGATTCTGGTCGGCCCTTCAGGCTGTGGGAAGTCAACGACATTAGAACTCATAGCTGGGCTACTCCGACCAACTTCCGGGGAGATTCAGATTGGCGATTCTGTCGTCAATGACACACCCCCGCAGGATCGCGACCTCGCGATGGTGTTTCAAGACTACGCACTGTACCCACACAAGACCGTCCGTGGCAACCTGCTCTTCGGCATGAAATACAATACAGATCTGCCAGCATCTGCACAGAAAGACAAAGTCGAAGAGGTCGCCAGCCTGCTCGGTATTGCAGACCTCTTAGAGCAGAAACCAGGCCAACTCTCCGGTGGTCAACAACAGCGCGTCGCTCTTGGACGGGCAATCGTGCGCGACCCTGATGTCTTTCTGTTAGACGAGCCACTCTCCAATTTAGATGCGAAACTACGGACACAGATGCGAGCTGAACTCCAACAGCTCCAAGCAGAACTAGACGTGACGATGATCTATGTAACCCACGATCAAACAGAGGCGATGACGATGGGTGACCGGATCGCAGTACTCAATAATGGACAGGTCCAACAGGTCGGTACACCATCTGAAGTATACGCAGAGCCGACGAATGAGTTCGTTGCGCAGTTTATTGGCTCACCAAGCATGAACATCTTCACGACGACGGTTCGTGGAAAAACAATTCGTGCGGGGAATGCCCCTGTTCAACTCGACACACTCAATGAGTATGCCGATGGAGAAGAGCTTCGAGTCGGCATCCGCCCTGAGGACGTCATTGTCAGTGAAGACTCGACACAGGGTAATGCCGTGGCGTCTGTTTCGGTCGTTGAGAACCTCGGCAGTGAAAATATCCTTCATCTCGACTTTGCCAATCAAGACTTTATTGCGAAAGTTGACGAACGAGTGTATCCATCGAACGGCGACGAGGTTGGTCTTCGCTTCCCCGAACCGTTGATCTATGTCTTCGATAACGAAGGTCGAACGATCAAAACCAGAAATATCGATGCGGTTGAGCAAAGACAGCCACGACGGCAGCTGTAATTCGCGTAGCCCTGGAGCCTCAATATCTGATGGACTGAGGCCCTCCACCATATTCAACTGAATGTGGTCGTAGCGGGCGTCCGGCGTAATCGCGCTTGTGTTGGGTCCGCTCTCGACACGACGTATCAACAACACCTCCGAACAGCCCTCAAAGACGAGGCCAACGGCGTCTATCCGGCTTCATCACAATCTTGTAGCATCTGAGTGCGACCGGCACCGATATTTCCCACTCCGGCGTCGGCGTCCATGTCTATGCGGTCTCACCACAGATATGTAATATTTCTTACCATTGGACTGTGATGCGGTGGCTCACTTCTGATGCTTCAATTGGTATCGAAATCTACTCTAGTTTTTTGTTCGCCCAGCGGTTGCCGGCCGGCCCAGTCTGTGCGAGGTCTGCTAGCGCGTCGCCCCGTTCTGGAACGTGAGTCTGTTTCCACTTTGTGAGTTGTGCTGCAAGTTCATCACAAACATCAGG
>JAQCNF010000113.1 GCA_028275165.1 Haloquadratum sp. | reverse complement strand
ATGAGATGGTATTGTTTCTCCCTGTGGTCTCGCCCACGACATTTGCATAACGGGTTTGTACGCGCCTCAGCTATAACCACACATATGAGTGACTTCGACCCCGAGAAGTTCGAAGATAAATATGTTCATTACTTCCCTGAACTACAGCGTGCGTATAAAAACGCATTTGAAGAGATGAACGACCGCTATGACTCAGAACTCATACATGCGATCGATCAACAAATCCTCAACGAATCCGAGCCTGAGTATGTCGATGGGAATTTCGAGATTCGACTTCCAGAGAGTCCGACTGATAGACTGACCGCAATCGTCGTTGATGACGACAAACTCGATTCTGTGCTTGAACGCTACGTAACAGAGCTACAGACACAACATCGTCAGATATTCGATCTTGAGTAACAGGAAGTCCCGAACCAAAAGCCTAAGCAACACAATCTCGTTCATTTCATTATGAGCACTGAAACTGCGGAGTCCGAATCAGACCTCAAAGAGCGTATCACGAACTTCCTTCGCCGAAACTTCCCACAGATTCAAATGCACGGTGGGTCGGCAGCTATCCAACATCTCGATCACGAGACCGGTGAAGTGACCATCATGCTTGGCGGTGCCTGTTCAGGATGTGGCATTTCGCCGATGACAATTCAGGCCATCAAGAGTCGCATGGTGAAAGAAATCCCAGAAATTGAGCGTGTCCACGCTGATACGGGGATGGAAAGCGGTGGTCACGGTGGCGGGTCCAGTCCATCATTCCCTGGTGAGACAACCGAATCAACCAGCAGCGACGAAGGCCCACAAGCTCCATTCTGACTCTCTCAGACACAGCTCAACTAACTGTCGAGGAGCAGCATAGAGACTGAATCGGTGACTCTTTTGCACGTACTGCGTGAGTAGGTGTATGGACTCACCTTCACCCGAGAGCGTCCTTTTCGTGGTGATGGACACCGTTCGCAAGGATCGGCTTAGCCCGTATGGATACACGCGGCCAACGACACCACATCTTGCTGACTTTGCTCGTGATGCGACTGTCTTTGAAGAGGCGGTTGCGCCTGCTCCATGGACCTTGCCTGTCCACGCCTCACTTTTCAGTGGACTCTATCCTTCAGAACACGGGGCCGATCAAGAAACTCCCTATTTACACGATGTCCAGACACTAGCCGAAACCCTCTCAGCGGCCGGATACGACAGTGCCTGTTACTCATCGAATGCTTGGATCACGCCGTACACACACCTCACCGATGGGTTCGATGCACAGGATAATTTTTTCGAGGTCATGCCGACTGAGTTCTTGGCTGGGCCACTTGCCACGGCTTGGAGGATACTGAATGATAACGAGCGGTTGCGGACAGTTGCGGATAAACTAGTCTCTCTCGGCAATACCGCACACGAATACTTTGCTGGTGGTAACAGCGCCGATTCAAAGACCCCGGCCGTCATTAACAAGGCGCAGTCATATATTCGTGGGCGCACCCAGCATTTTACCTTTCTTAATCTCATGGACGCCCACCTTCCATATCACCCACCACAATCAACTCGCGAGGAGTTCGCACCAAACGTTGACTCAGCCGCCGTCTGTCAGAATTCAAAGGCGTATAATTCGGGTGCACGGGAGATCGACACAGACGAATGGACGGATATTCGGAATCTCTATGATGCAGAAATTGCACATATCGATTCCGAGTTAGGGCGGCTGTTTTCATGGCTCAAGTCCGAGGGTCGCTGGGATGAGACCATGGTCATTGTCTGTGCAGATCATGGCGAACTTCACGGCGAACACGACCTCTATGGACACGAGTTTGGCCTGTATGACCAGCTCATAAACGTCCCGTTGATGATCAAACATCCAGACCTTTCAGCTTCACATCGAACCGACCAGGTTGAACTATTGGACCTCTATCACACGATCTTGGATGCACTTACAGTGCCGGCGGATGCGTTCGAAGCCACCGCGAAACGTACCCGTCGTTTCGATCCGACTCGTTCATTGCTTCGTGACGAGTACCGTGCATTTGAGACGGTCACAAATCCAGACCCAGGCCAACGCGGCCCTGCAGGTCGTGGATATATCGAATACTCACAGCCAGTCGTCGAACTCAATCAACTTGAGGAAAAAGCACATGCAGCGGACATCACACTTGACCAACAGTCGCGGTTTTACTCACGGATGCGGGCAGTCCGGACGCCCGAGGGAAAGTATGTCCGAATTGATCGTATCCCCGATGAGGCATACCGACTTGATACGGATCCGACCGAAATCACAAATCGCGCTCAAATGGAAGACCCAGTGCTCGAAACGCTTGAGGCAGACCTCGCAACGTTTGAGGAGGCTGTGGGGGGTGCCTGGACCCACGGGGTCGATATGGACGCTAGCGACGATGGCGTCTCTGAGATGGATGCAGAGGCACAGGAGCGACTCCGTGATTTAGGCTATCTCGAGTAAGCAGTGGTTTGTCTTCCTTCTTGAGCAGGGCTGAATCATTTTGATATCGACTCGACATCGGCTTGCTGAGAGCCGAGTGAGTCTAGTGGTGATTGCGCTCCCAGAGTGTCAATAATCGCCAGAGGGTTTCATTCCGCGGCGCATCGATGTCGTGTTCGGCAGCATGCTGAACAATCGCACCATTAATCGCGTCGACTTCCGTTGGACCATCGTTTGAAACATCCACCAACATCGACGATCGATTGGCTGCTGTCTGTGTGATGGTTGTATCGAGTTCGTGTGTGACATCCGACAGAGAGAGATCAACACCGACTGCCTGGGCAACGGTGACTGCCTCGGCTGTCACTGCCTGCGCTAATTCGTTTCCTGTGCCATTCGCGAGAACCCCATTTTTCACCCGCGCAAGCGCAGTGGTTGCGTTCATACCTGCATTGATTGCGAGCTTTTCCCACTGCTGTGTGCGAATGTCGTCTGCGATGCTGGAGTGAATCCCTGCCTCACGAAACGCTCTATGGACACACTCTGCAGCCGCACCTGCTCGCTCGGTATAGCCTCCGAAAACAGTCTTTCCTTGCCCAGTGCATTTTACCACTCCCGGTCGCGGTTGCAAGGCTCCATATCGACACGTCCCTGCGACGACCGGCGCGTTCAATTCGGTTGCGAGTGTTGACTCAGTCAGTCCATTTTGGAGTGAACACACTGTATCAATTTCACAGCTGTTGAGTGCAGTACATGCATCCATCGTATCAAACGTTTTCACCGTGATCAATGCAATATCTGCCTCGTGGCCCGTTTGTGTCGTCGTTCCCGACAGCGTCTGATGTTCGGTTATCTCACCACGAATGTCGAGCCCGTTAGCCTCACACACTCGCATATGTGGATCACGGCCAACAAGCGTCACCGCGTGAGTGCGTGCAAGTAGTCCGCCAATTAGCGACCCGACTGCGCCTGCGCCGAATACGAGAATCTGCATATGATGAAGCGAGTGATTTGATGTTATAGGGTAGCAGCGTCTTTCCTGATGAGCACTACGTTCCGAACTCGTCAATCACTGTTGACAGGTCATTCAGTTGATCGATAATCGCCGACGGCTCAACGTCTTCAATAGTCCCGACGTGCTCACGACGGACTAACACGCTTTCAAGCCCTGCGCGGTGGGCCGCCTGGACGTCTGTTATCCGGTCACCAACATAGACTCCGCCCGAAACACCCAGTGTGTTCAGTGCCTCTTCGAGGTAATGCGGGTCAGGCTTACGTCGTGTATAGCCTGTCAGCCCGATATCACGACCACGCACGTGCTCGAACGGGCCAAGATCAAAATGTTCGACCACGAATTTGACTGTGGGGTGGTAATTGTTGCTCACGATTCCCGTCGGAAATTCACCGCTTACTGCAGGAATCGAGCTGACATCCGGATACAGTGATCGATGCCCTGATTTGAGACGCTCAATACTCCGCTTCGCGCTCCGTGTTTCTCGTGCGGCGAAGAACTCCTCAGGGTCGACGTCAATGGCTGCACATGCATCAACAAATGCATCTGTGTACTCGTACGTCTCCAACGGTTCGCGATAGTCCTGAGGCACCTCAAGATCACGCTTGGCCTGGAGGTCTTCGAACGCGCGCTGGTGGATGATCGGGTCAGCGCCGCGATCCTGAAGAATCACCCCGTCCATGTCAAATAACACTGCAAAATCAGATGATCTTGTCGCGTTCACACCGAAGAGTACGGGTGGAGTTGCTAAGATACTTTCCACAATCGTCGGCCAACGCGAACCATCTGGCTCTATTTTTGTGCCTCCGCCTCGACCGTTTACCACGAGAAGCTATCGTTCACACTCGTGAGCAGAAAGCCCACGAGTGCAGTCTCAGAGGACGCCAGCATCCGGTGACTGGCATGTGGAGTCTCTCCGAGCCCTGCCCCGAAAGAGAGTCACATGAAGTCTGCAAAGCCAGATTGTTTGTTTTTATCGTCCTCAAATACTGATGAGATACTCTTTTCGAGCACTTCGAGTCGCTGTTTGGTGTACTCGCGACAGTCGAACTCTTCAGCAACGTGAATTGCTGTTTCCATATATTTATTCACCGACCCCTCGTGGACAGTCAGATTCACGCGTCCACCACATTCGCGACACTCGCCCGTTAACGGCATCCGCCGGTATTTCTTTCCACAGTCCAGACATCTCGTTTCCTGTCTGGAAAATGCGCGGAGATTTCCAATCAGGTCAGGTAAGAAATGATATTCGATAACACGCTCTGCTACGTCCGTCTCGTCGACAGCTCGTAGTTTGCGGGCTAAGGCTAGCTGTGCGTCCATCTTCTCCATCATCGATCCGAGTGTCTTGTACGCTGAGAGATCTGGACCAAGCGCGATATCAGAGGTATCATGCGTATGATTGAATCCATGATACGCGTCGGCAGTTTCGAGTGTATCTGCTCCCAATGTAATGAGATCCTCGACAGCCTCAGGTTCCGAGAGTGTTCGTGTGGCTTCATAGAACTCTTTTGGATACTGTTCGACAATATCCATATTGTGTGCTTCATCGTCAATCTCTGTCGGGTCGATTCGTGAGGACATGACGAGCGGGGCATCCATCGAATTGTGCGCATACAACCAGTTGGCGGTAAACACTGGCTCTCCGCCAACCTGCAGGTCGTATAGATATCCATCGTACTCGACAGCCTCGACGGCCTCAACACGGAGATATGAGAGGTCGCTCTCAACAAGTGGGCGAATCGACTCAACTGCAGCAGTGGCCTCATTTGGTATTTCGCGTTGGTCAAGCGTCTCGACGATCGTTTCGAGTCTCTCGAGTGAGATTTGCTCATATTGGTTCGACTCACCTCTTAGCGAGCGAGGAATCAACTGTTCAATCCCCTCAATATCCATCTCTCGAATCTCAAATACGGCCTCTGGAATGGGGACGTGCTTTGACGAGGCTGACGCTGTCAGCGTCTCATCCAGCAATCCCGAAACTGTCACTCTATACTGGGTTGCCTCGTCATCGATAGCAGTGTCGACCTCGATATCAGCGACGATACCGAGTCGGTGGCAGAGAAACACAAGCCCGTCTTTGAGTTGCTCGTCAGTCGTCTGGAGCGTGTGTGTCGGTGTCGACCTCGACCTATTTGCCTGGTTACTCGTCGTCACACCGGCAAATCCTCGAAGAAAGGCACTCACAACGGGTCTCCCTGCCCGAAGAATGCAATCAGGGATCGCAGCCGTCTGTGTGTTTAGCTCAGTGAGCACACCGAGGTCGCGCAAGATATCGCCGAAGAGCGTGGGTAACTCGATCGTATATACACCTGTCGAGGATTGGACCTCTGGGTACACACCACGCAGAGACTCAACAGCATGACAAACCTGAGTACGACATTCGCTCTCTGTTGTCGTGATCGTCGCCTGCCCTGCGTCCATCGACCCCTCGTTCATACAGACTCCGAGTAACCAGGCAAAAGAGTCATCGACTGGGATATATCGATCTTCGCCGCTCAGCGGGCTCTCTTTCGTCGAGGTGGCCTCCGCATCTGCCTGCGAGAGTGCGGGTTGGTTCTTCGGTTCAACATTCTTGTAAATTTGCTCGGTGTCAGTGAAGCGACCACCATCGGACGCGACATTTACCGTTACGCCGTCACGAATCGACTGTTCACGCACTGATGAGACGTCTTCTTGACCAACGGCACGCAGATCAATGGCCGTATCAGTTGTCTCGACATCCAACTGCTGTGGCGCAACCACAAGATCACCCGGCTCGATTGCAGCCCCAGCAACTTCTTCAATCCCATTCTCATATCTGAAGAGGCTATGATGCTCGGTGAGTGTGAGTGACCGGCCGAATGCGGTCTCAATCTCTATCAGTGACTCATCGGCATCGGCTTGATACCGAATTGCTTTCTCGATTGGTTTGAGTGAAGCCTCATGATTCGCATTGAATGCGTACGTGTCCCATCCCGACCCAAGACAGAGCTTCTTCACAAACTTGCCATCGTGCTTGACTGGGCACTCAAGTGTCTCCCAGAACGCATCAAAGGTGAAAAAATGAACGTCGCCCTGTGGCCCTACCGCGACCAGTCGCGAATCCTCGGCGACACTGCCACCGCGCTTATCAGGAAGGTATGATTTTGAGAAATTCAATAGTCCATCCATTAGCAGCATGACGCAGTCTTCGTCGCCATCACACTGTTTCTGTGAGAGGTCGTTCGCAATCAGTGAATGCGTCGATGCGACTGTGAGGTCGTATGTGTATGCGGTATCTGCCTCGATATACTCGACAGTTGCAATCGGGTCAACCCGATACGTATCACATCCGCCATCGACCACTGCGCTCTGTGGGTACCCGCTGATATGCGCGGATTCACAGACACGACACTCCCTCCTGTGCGCATGCTCGCCAGTACATCCGAAGAGACGATACTGACGAACCGGTTTGCCTTCAGGACTCCCCCCCGCCGTATCGGCACATGTCACGCATGTCGACATCCCAATTCGTCTCGATAATGCGAGAATATCTTCTTTGAGTGCTCGACTGGACGTGCACGTAGTGAGTGCGTCTGTCGACTCGGATACGCCCGTGACATCAAAACAGCCATTCAAGTACGAACGAACCACTGCATCTGGCGCATCGAACATCGCCCGTGGGACGTGTTTTTGTGATGCGCACCTGCCAGCGTCAAGAACAGTTTCAAAGAGAAGCTTGAGTATGCGCCCGGGTATCACAAGGTGTGATTCAGTCTCGTTGTACGTCTCGATGCCGAGCTTTGCGAGTGTCCGTATGATAGATCTGCGAACCTCTGGCTTCGTCGTCTCAAATATGGTAACGACATCGGAATCACCATTATCATATCCTGTGTCTGTACCATGCTGAATCGATCCCGCAGTTGCATAGCACCCCAATACGAACGCGAGGTCCGCATCGATCTCAAGCTGTTTATTCATGGTTATGTCTTCGCCAGGCGACCCGATTTGAGTCTCTGCTGGGAGACGGACGAGCTTATCTGCGGTCAGATGGTCTACTGACAGGATCTCCTCGAGCGAAACGACTCCATTTTGAGTGTCTGTCGTCGTCTCTCTGCATTCCCGTGTTCGTTCGACGAAGCTTACTAGTGAAGAAGCTGACAAATCTTCACGCTCTCGATCAGATGCACCGTCTGTGGTGTGCAATGTGACCTGCGTAAGTGAAATCGAGTCATCCTCGATACATTCGTTTAACAGATCGAATTCGGGTGTTTGACCCGATGGTGAGACGCTCTCGAGCTTAGTTGGGATAACTGCGTGATCACCGGTTGTAAGCTCGCTCGCTCGTGTCGACGCGATGTGCCCATCATCAAACGTGTGCATATCATGGTCGGGGGTGAGCGTGATTTCACGACCACTGTGTGTTTCGATCCGCACGAGATGCGCTGGTGCCTGATGCTTCGAGACAGCCTCGATCCGCTGGAGTGTCTCCTCTCCGTTTGCGTTGATTGAGGGAACATACAGGTCTGCTTCGAGTTCTTGAATTTGTGTGCCCACATCATCGACCCGAGGATCGTGCAGATGGCTCTCGACGACCTCGCGAATCGGCCTGTGCTGCCAGCGGTTCTCTGTGTTTTGATACCAGATTCGTGTCTCTGGGTGGAAGCAATTGCGCCGCTTTGCCGCATGAAAATACGGATGAGCGTATCCGACGGCTGCTGAGGTAAACCCGACCACTCGCCCGATGACTGCTGCAGACGTATGCGGTGCCATCCCGAATACAAGCTCGCCAATGAGATCATCACGGTCAGTCACCTCGTAGAAGGGGGGTTCGTCATACAGATTCACTAACAGATCATCGACAAAATCAGCTGTCTTACACATATGCTCTGCGGCGCCATCTGAAAGCACGATATCCTGTATTTTTAATTCGACCAATTGGTCATCAAACGTCAGTGGCTCCCCATCGATATCAGTCTGATATCCCAATTCCCGAAATCGCTCTGCGGTCACGCCTAACTCTGCAGGCTTAACAGCGGTCACCGGTAAGTCGGTCATATCGTATCGAATAGTCCCGTCTTTGAACGC
Organism: Haloquadratum sp.; assembly: GCA_028275165.1. GTDB lineage: Archaea > Halobacteriota > Halobacteria > Halobacteriales > Haloferacaceae > Haloquadratum. The sequence goes on along the minus strand of JAQCNF010000113.1, from coordinate 38,693 downwards.
AGAGACATCGTTTCGTGCCCGAAGAATACCTTTTTCGAGTGGTTCTCCTACCGAATCTGCAGATGTCAATCCTTTCACCCCCTTGAGAATGTCAAAGCCCGCCTCGCGGACCCCGACTGTGTCGAGCGCGTCCCGATAGCGTGTGCCCAGGTCAAGTTCAACCCACGATGATGCGGTAACCGTCTGCTCGCAGTGGTCGCAGTAAACCCGCCCTGCATCGTCAGGCTCGCGGATGTGATCACACTCATCGCACCGATACACGATCTCAGTATGTGTCTCACAGTCTGGACACCGAAGCCGATATGTCTCTGTTTGACACGATGGACAGAGACGCTCGTTTAGCTGCACGTTCACGATACCTCGGTCACCAGTGGCCTCTCGGTCGGATGCTGCAGCAGTCACATCGCGCTGGTTTCCTCCCGCTTCCCCGATTGGGAATAGAGTGTGGACAGCTGGTGATAACTCACGTTTTTCAGACTTCTCTGGCCGGCCCATTCGATTGCCAATTCGCGTTGGCGCACGTTCACGGATGCTGAATTCAGCTGCCCAGTTGACGAGCTTAATTGCGCTCGCTCCGTGGTCGTATGTCCGTGCCATCGCTGGCACAGACTCGTTTGTCCACTCGCGGGTGCCATCCGCATCAAAGCCGAGCGAGGCGAGCACTGCGCGATATTCGAAGATGTCAATCCGCTTGTCATGCTGGTGATGCTCAAGAAGCAGGTGTTCGAGTGTCTTCGCAATGTCTGCATCATATTTCACTCGTAAGACTGTCTGTTCACTGTCGTGGTGAGACTGCAGAGTGCCCCCATCGGTCTCGACAGTTTCGATTGATCCTGCATCAATCGCGTCTGCGAGCGCTAAACACGCCTCAACAGAGACGTCATGCCATAGATATGTATATGCAGGGTGCAGTGGGCATTCATACGATGTCGCCCATTCGATAGCGCGTGCGACACTCGGTGAATCGAGCTCAACATCTGGATCATCTGACAGCGCCTGGACTGGCCCCCCCGCATCTTCAAACTCCTGTATCCACCACTCAGTGGTGTAAGCCGCTGGTGCAAGATCTTGGTTGTTCTCGACGAACTCACCGTAATTGACAAGATATTCACCAACATCGATGACTTCCTCGACTCCGTTGCGAACTTCACGTGCCTCTGCTGGGTCATCGATATGCCGCACCTCACCCGTCGCGAGTCGAACAGTTGGCCCTTCGATCGAATCAACCGGAACAATTCCAGCAGCTTTGCCTGGATGCTCTGTTTTGATTTGCGTTCCTGTCGCCAGAAAGTCATCGAATAGGTGCATCGTCGCTGGATGGATACCTGCTGTAGCGAATCCATGATTCCGCGCCCGGCCATACCGGAGGCGAAACCCGCCAGGGCGCGAAGGGTGACTAAACACAGGTCGCCCTGCGATAAGATCACGAAGGTACTTTGTGGATGTAGACGCTCGCGGTGCACCCTCACTCGGAGCTGATGTGTCACTTTCGGTTTCTGATGGTTGTTCTGCGCTTGTGTCCGTCTCCGCATGCGCACCGACGCCATCGATTAATTCCTGTAGCCACGGCCACTCAACCTCGGCCAACTGACTCGTATATCGCTGAATCTTCGGGGCTTTCAGCGCAATGCCCTCAGCGAGTACGAGACACATCCCGCCTCGCGTCGCGTTACTGTCAATCCGGTCGAGATCACGATACCCCGATACCTCTTCATCACCTGTCGGCTCCCCATCGAGCATAATCGGCAGGTGCTCTGCAATGAATCGTGTTTCCTCATCTTTTGGTGAATACTGTAATCCGGTCTCTCGGTCGTACAGTCCAATTTCTTCAACGAAGCGCTCAACCTCGTCATCGCGAGCACGGTACTCGTCGATTCCAAGCAGTGAACGCGCATAGTCTGCAACGAGCACAGATAGTGCCTGTGCCGTCCCGCCAGCAGACCGTATCGGACCGGCGTAGTATACGTTCACGAACTCGGTGCCATCATCATCTGTGAGGATCTCGATGCGGTCGATCCCCTCAATTGGGGCTGCAACAACACCCTCCGTCAGTAACGCAACGGCAGTCCGCACGGCCCCCTCAATTTTTCCCTCACGTGAGTCGAATTCACCGACCGTTCCATCGACAAAATCTGTCACGAGTTCGAGCGCTGCCTCCTCGCGCGTGTGTGTCTCATCGAGTTCGCGGACGCGATCGGCGACGCCGGGAATATTCAGGATATTCTCGACACGATCAGCCATGTCCCTTGCAATCGGGATTTCGACATCTGGTGTTGGATCGTAGCCTTTTTGTTTCGCCTTCTGCGCACGCTCAACTGCGGTTTCCAATCTTGTTTCGAGCGTCTCGAAATAGCGGCTATCTATGTCGCGCACGTCTATAACCAGAGGTCGAGTTCGGTCGTTTCGTCAAACGATCGCACGAGCGGTGTTTCAAATGCGCGCAGGTGCGCTTCGCCTGCAAAGACTGTCGCAGAATTGAGGTGCCCGGCCAACGTCCCTCCAGTTTCTCGAGAGAGCACTGCATGAGTGTGTGCAAACCGCTCATCATCTAAAAACCCAATATTGCCAACGCACGCTGCCATCTCTAACGGTTCATCAAAAAATATTGATTCGTACGATTTCTCATCCTGATCGTAAAACAGCAATTCGGCATCTTGTACCGCACCCATCGCGTGAAACCACGCTGCATCGATCTCCTCAGCCTCTGCGAAAGCCTCAATCTCGCCACGCCAATCTTGCCCCGTCTCTAATCGCAAGAAAAATTCACGACTTGGCGAGAGTTCACGAACATGCATATGCCTCATCTCGCACGACGTGGATTTAACTCTTACAGACGACGTTTTCTCGCGTCTGCAAGATGTGAGGGAATTCTCTCGGAGCACGTGGTTCGAAAGGCGAACCCGCTATGACAGAAACCTAACTTCAACTGAGAGTTCCATTCAAGCCTGAAATATTCGTCTCGAACTGCCAGTAACGCGAAACCAGCGGAGTTCAACAACTTGATCTCACTACACTACACTCCACATCACTATCCGCGCAATGATTCGACTGGCGGTTCCCACGCCGCCTTGTAGGCAGGATATAAGCCTCCGACGAGAGCGACTACAACCCCAAATCCGAATCCGACAAACACAATCACTGCATTCATTGGGACGAATATCGCCGAGAGCGGTAACTCTGTATTCATGCCGATTGCAATGACGGTGATCACCCCACCAACCGCGCCGACAAGACCTCCAGCGATCCCGAGCAGTGTAGACTCAATCACCAGCGTCCGAAGCACCTGTTGGCGGTGAATTCCCACCGCGCGCAATACTCCAATTTCTCCACGCCGCTCGGAGATTGTCATCAACATAATATTAAATATTGAGACCCCCGCAACGACGAGCGAGATACTCGCGATTGCGAGTAGAAACCCATTCAGGAGAGCAAAGAACTCCTCAATTTGTGTCAATACACTCTGCAGTGAGAAGACTGACACTCGACTCTGGCGTGCGTTCAGCCGTGACCGGACACCTGTTGCGATTGCGGCGGCATCACCCCCTGAATTTGCCTTGATGACTACCTGTGAGTAGCCGCTCGTGGTGAATGCATTTGGTGGAAGAATAATCGCAGAGTTCCCTTGAATCGGAGAGATTCCTGTTTCGGTTTCCAGAATTGCAATAACGCGATATGAGTTCGGTCCAACCTGCACCTGTGAGCCCTGTTGGACACCCAGTGAACTCGCCACTTCGGCCCCTACAATGGCACCCTGACGATGAAATTCGGGAATTGAGTTACCAGCATTAAACAATGTTCTGGGCGTCGTCGTCCCATATACCTGAGTTGCCGTCTGTGACTCACCGCTTCTTGCTGTTGCACCGGTCGTCTGCAATGGGATCACTGTCCCCCGCCCTGCCGCAGCACGCTCAATTGCTTGGATATCTCGACTGTTGAGCGACTCAATGGTCGCTTCCTCTGCGGGGCTGATAATCACCTGATTACCTAACCCTCCGAGCTCGGCCGTTGCTGCGACCTGAAGTGCTGTTCCAAGCGTGCCGAGTGTGACGACTGCAAAGACGCCAATAACGATACCAAGGGCTGCGAGCGCTGCTCGCGCACGCTGACGAGAGATGTTCTGACCAGCTAAGACCGCAGCGGGTAGCCGCCGCTCGAGTGTCTCACGTAGCATCCGTCAGCACACCATCAACCAGTTCAACCGTTCGATCAGTGTACTCACGGACGAGGTCATCGTGTGTGACCGCAACTACCCCAACACCCTCATCAGCGATTGCTCTAATCTCTTGCAGTACCGCTGCGCCCGTCTCCGAATCCAGATTTCCTGTTGGCTCGTCTGCGAGTAATACATCTGGCTCGTTAATGAGTGATCGAGCAATCGCCACTCGTTGCTTTTGCCCGCCAGACAGTTCATCAGGCGTGTGACGCAGCCGGTCACCAAGGCCAACGCGCGTGAGGAGATCCTCAGCACGCGCAGTTGCATCATCCGGAAGAAATGCTGTGGGCAGGCGGACGTTTCCAACAGCAGTAAGTGTCGGAATTAAGTGAAAGTCCTGAAATACAAAGCCAATCGTCTCACGTCGGGCAGTGGTTTTCTCTGCTGGTGATAGCCCAGTGGCAGGGTCGCCGTGGAGCAGAATCTGACCCTCAGTCGGTTCATCGAGTAGGCCTAACATATTCAACATCGTTGACTTCCCCGACCCTGATGGGCCAATCACGGCAACGACCTCGCCTGCATCGACATGGAAATCGACCGAATCAAGTGCGATAACCTGTCCCATACCGCTCGCATACGACTTCGTCACCTCATCTAATTCGATTGGAGTTTCTTGGGCGGTCGACGTCTCAAAAATACGCTTACTCATTCTCGACGTCCAATCACAAATCCAACACCAATTGCAATCACTGCTCCGACGAGCAGCACACCCCCGATTGCGTTGACAGGGCCCTCACTTCCCGACTCTGAATCGGTTCTCTCTGTCCCACCTGCCGAGGGAAGTGCAATCCTGGCTGTATCGACAACGCGGTTAGCGCCGACAGTATAGCTGATCCGAACAGGGACCTCTGTTGCATTTTGCAGATCAGCTGAGGCTGTCAGTTCAATCGGCGCGAACTCGCTCGTCCCCACTGTCCCGACGAAGTAGCTCCGCTTCGGATACACAGGCGTTACATACTCAGTGTTTGCCACCTGAACAACTACACCAGAGATTTCACTTCCACCAGTGTTGCCGAGATTACCCCGCACGCTGATTGATTCACCTGACTCGACCGATAGATTGACGCCGGTCAACTCAACCGTACCAGGAGCTCGACGATTGAACTCAGCAGCAACGGTTCGCCGCTCGCCAGCGAGTTCATACGCTGCGGCGAAGCGGAGTTGCCCAATTAACTCTGCTCGTGCGGTATCGATCGTGACCGTGGATGCAGTCCCCGGAGACAGTGTCTCATCAACAACGATGCGGCCGATTTCTTCGACTACTGTCCCATTCGCTGTCTGTGGAATAACGACGACCGAGTTGATTGGCGCATTTCCGAAATTCGAGACAGTTACCTCCACTTCGCCCTGCTCGCTACCACCTGTCTGTGAACCACTATCTTGGAGGTCACTTTGCCCGCCGAGAATACCACCAAGTCCACCAGCGACACCCCCTCCGGCGTTCTGATTACCGCCTGTGGACCGGCTCACTCGAATCCCGACATCATTTGCCAGTGGTTCGACACGGATTGGCCGTGTCTGCTCCATTTGTGCGGCTGTTCCTGCGGGCGTCAGATATGACACACTAGCGCGTAGTTGCTGTTGGCCTGTGCTTTGTGGTCGAACAGAGAAATTCAGTGTCGTCGTCGCCCCAGCGGCTAACACAGGAATTTCGCGCATGCGTCGTTCACCCTCTGCAGGAGCGTTGATCATCACTGAGAGATTGCGAATGGCGGCGTTCGTTGGATTCGAGACTGTTGCTTGGACTGGTGAATCTGCCCCAACGACCGCATTTGGAATATCAAATGCAACCTGTGGCATCCCTCGCTCGATGACAACTGAGACCGGCCGCGTGACAGTCACCTCATCATCTTCAGCATCGGTCACCGTTGCCTCGACACGGAGGTCGTGTTCACCTGGCGTCTCAAATGTCGCCGTGACTGGAACTGTCAATGTCTCACCAGCCGAAAGCGACCCGAGGTCGCTCACCCTGGCGACTGTCTCATCATCTGAGCGAACGAGTTCGACCCGGTCAAGTGTCACCGCAGAGGTACTCCCTCCTGATAACCGAACAGTCGCCGTCACTGTTGTCGGAGCGCCGGCTGTTGGTGTTGCAGGCGCGACTGTCGCATCAGAGACTGCGACTCGTGCAGCAGGGACCCCAACTGCGACGCCACTGGTAATTACTGAGATACTGAGCAGACTAATGACGACCAGTGTCGCCAACCGCAGGCGTCGTCCAGATTGTTGCATCTATTGATAAATGGTCGTGGACGCTGAATACGTTGTTGGGTACTGCTTTCGAATCACTAACCTGACATTATGTGATATCGGTACCCACACGCCGTCTGTTGATCACTCGATTTTTTGATACTGGTCAGCTAGTTTTTCAGCCGCCTCGTCCATGAGTTCGGATTCGTGTGCGTCAAGTTCCCATTCAATGACCGTTTCGACGCCATCTGCACCAAGTTTGACTGGGACCCCAAATGCAGTTTCGTGATATCCATACTCACCATCAAGGACAATTGAGGCAGGGAGTATAGTTCTGGAATCGGTGAGGACCGCTTCGACCATATCAGCGACCCCGGTTGCCGGTCCCCACTGCGTTGCGCCTTTACGCTCAATCACATCCATAGCTGATGCGGTCAGAGAGTCTAAAATATCCTCACGTGCATCCGATTCAAACGAGGGATCGCGTCCATCGACGCGGACTTTTGAGAAGACTGGCACCTGCGCATCTCCATGCTCGCCCAGGATGGTCGCTTCAATATTTTGCGTTCCGGTCTCGAATCGCTCACTCAGCACGTATCGAAATCGAGCGGAATCAAGACGACCACCAAAGCCAATCACGTGCTGGCGGTCACGGTCTCCGACTTCATACAGATGTCGATTCAACAAGTCGACTGGATTGGATGTCGTAATTGAGACGAAGTCATCGTTATATTCAGCTACTGAGGATTCAATATCTGCCATAATGGGGGCATTGTCGCTCGCTAAATCGATTCGCGTCTGCCCGGGGCTTCGTGGGATACCCGCGGTGACTACCACGACATCGCTATCTTCAGTCTCAGCGTATGTCCCCTGAGTGACGCGCGTGTCTGACTCGTATGCCACGCCATGGTTTGTGTCCGCAGCCTGTCCGACTGTCTCATCCTCTTTCTCTGGTATGTCGACAAAGACGAGTTCATCGACGATGTCGCGAAGTGCAAGATTATATCCGGCCGCTGCCCCAACTGTCCCGGCCGCGCCAATAATGCTGACTTTCGTCATTATACGTACCACGGGTGCAGGACATCGATTAAAAACTTCGAAAGTGCGCGCACTGACTTCCCGATGGATTTTTCGATATCAATGGCAAAGGGATTCGTGTGAGCAACTTCGACGAAGAGGCCGAGCGCGAACGCCTTCGCAAAAAGTACGAACAGGATTCGGCCAAGCGTGAGGAGACTCAGCGGATGAGTGAGTTGCTGCTGCAAGGAGCAACGATGACAAACTCCCACTGTGATACCTGTGGGTCGCCTATTTTTCGCTATGATGGCCAAGAGTTCTGTCCAAACTGTCAACATGAAGATAATCAAGAGGCAGAATCAGCAACCGAGACTGAGACGACCGAGGATGAAGCGACCGAATCAGCCTCCGCCTCTGCATCTGCATCATCGATAGATAATGGTGCTGTTGAGGCTGATCCGTCGTCTGATACCCCCCCAGCCCAGTCTGCAGAGACACCCGCGAGGGCCGAGCAACAAACACGCCAGCAGACCCAGCAACAACAGGCTCAACAACAAGCACAACGACAACCGCAGTCTCGCAATCAACCACAGCCAACACCCGCACAACAGCAAACTGATACCACTGCCTCGGCAGCAGAAACAGCAGTCGGTGGAACACGGTCAGAAGCTGCTGAGGCACTTCTTGAGTCGATTACCCACCACGCGCGAATGGCAACTCAAACGAACGACCCCCACCGCGCAATCACGCATCTCGAAGCCGCCAGTGAAGCCGCTGACGCGTGGGAAGTGTTCAAATAGAGTCTGTCACTGAGACGACTACCGCCGAAAATTGAGATGAAGACGAGAGTCGTCTGCTTGATTGTGACTGTTACTGAAAAACTCAGATAACTCGATTCTGGAGATAGTCCAGATGTTTGGCATTATACACGATCCTGATCGAGTCAGTCGCTGGTGACCCAATGCAGGTCAGCCGAACGTCTTTCTCGTTGACTTCCTCGTTTGAAAGTATCTGTTGCATGTCCATATCAATCTCTCCCTCCTTGACGATCGCAGCGCAGTTTGCACAGGCGCCAGCGCGACAGGAGAATGGCCAGTCATATCCTTGTGCTTCGGCTGCCTCAAGAATATACTCGCTTTGATTGACTTCGAGTGAGCCATAATCTTCACTTCCAAGATCCGCATCTGCGGCCTTCTCAAAGAGCGCTTCATCGTCCATGTCCCAACTGTGGTCATTAATGACTTCGTAGTTGAGGTATTCAACGGTTGGCATCAATTAGAGAGACGCCTTTCACTGTCATAGAGTTTGCTGTTTCCGCATCTGAACGGTCTTTCAATGTCGATTCGACGGTATCTATGTCGAATTATCATGGGTATAATACTCTGTGACATCACCGTCACCTGGCCATATGCAGCGTGATTCAGGCTGGAGCCTCCGGCCTCAAGTCACTGGACAGAGGCACTACACAGGCTCTTGCTCATATCGGGGCAACGCTAAACAGTGTATATGATGCAACGGCCGAAACAGAAGGGGTCAGTAACCAGAAGAAAATAACCCGACCTGTCGTTCCCGGGTCGAAGAGATTAGCCTCTGCTAATTCACTCATGTCCTCCTCTCCAACCTGTGGCACGGACTCCTCGGTTTGTCCTGTCAGCGCGTCGACAGAGAGTTCGGGTGACGTCCCACCGATTGCCTCTCCGATTGTGACCGTCCGTGTGGCACGACCCCAGCCTAACCCGATAATACACATCGTCGCTGAGACAGCAAGGCTCGCTGGAATACCGAGAAGCGATAGCATTGAGATGAGCGACGCAGATACTGTTTCCACCACAAGCGCAGCCAGGATCGGCAACTCAGTCAGGTCATTTCCGACCGTATCGAGTGTCCGCCGTGCAATCGTAAATGAGCCAAATCCAATTGCGCCTGCCGCGACGAGTATCCCAGCGTTCATCGAAACAGAGCCGTTTCCGACGAGTGGAGCAACAGCGTTGGCCGCATTCGAGGCCCCTGCTGAATAAGCCATATAACAGGCAATAATCACGACTAAGATCACACTTCCGAGCTCTCGAGGTGTCGTATTCGCACCGAGACGTGGCCAGGGTATCCCCCTCCGTCGGGTAATCTCGATAAGTGGGCCAGGAGACCGATCTAATGCCAGGCGTGCGTCAAGATATGGATAGAGATATCGCCCAATCACAGCACAGACCCAGAATGCAAGCACCGGGGCAACGATCCACCAAGAAACAATCTCAAGCATCACCGCTTCATTGAGCTGCCTACTCGCAAGGCCCAACCCCGCAATTGCACCGACAGCCGTCATCGACGTCGAAGCAGGGACTCCAAATGTATTCGAGATAAGTAACGCTAAGCCGACAAAAAACAATACTGCAACACTGGCTGCTAACGTAAACAAGCTCTCTGGGACGATTTGTCCACCCATTGTCTGAATGACTTGCCGCCCTGCCGTCCAAGCACCCAACAGGGCAAAACTGGTCATCAGTCCAGCTGCTGTTAGTTTCGAAACGAGCTCACTTCCAACTGCCGGACCAAAGGCGACTCCAGTGGATGAGCCGCCAATATTAAATCCGACGAATATGGAAACAAAGATTCCAACGGCAAAGAGTAGCTCAACCACACGTAGATAATTAGACTGCCCTGCAAATAAACGGACTCCTTTTTTGATAAGTGCTCTCTAGTGCACTCGGTGTCTGTATCGATACTCTCTGATCAGATGCCACTGAAAATATGTGTCATATAATATATTGTGACGGCACACATATCTCTTTACAGATAAGCAAGGCGAGTGTCTCGGGAATTTAAACTGACCCCGAGGTATTTCACTCGGTGTTGGCTGTGAAACTCGATACTGAAGCTTGCACGACACTCAACCAGTGGCTTTGACACAAATCCGATACTCGTTGCACAAAACGGATTCGAGTAAGCTGATCGTTTGTCGATCGTCAGCATGGTCGGCTTGCTCTTTGATGTCGGTCGACGCACGTGGCAAACACCAGCTCAACTACCAGATGCCCATGCATACACCCTGTACAGTCGCCTGTCAATCACAGTGTCAGATTCATCCGGTGGCTAAGCCCATCAGTGCTCTCTGTGGATATCTAAATCTCAGTCGAATTTCCGTCTGTTCTCGTTTAAGAATGGAGTAGCGGGCTCACAACTGTCTCAGGTTGCTGCATCGATTGCCTGTGACAAGTCTGCAATTATATCATCAACACTCTCGATGCCGACTGAGAGTCGAATCATGTCCGGCGTGACACCAGCGGCTGCCTGTTCCTCTTCGGTAAGCTGTTGATGTGTGGTTGATGCTGGGTGGATAACGAGGGTCTTTGCATCACCAACGTTCGCCAACAGTGACGCTAACTCGACATTGTCGACAGTGTCACGTGCGGCTTCATATCCTGCTCGGAGCCCAAATGCAATCATTCCACCATAGCCACCCTCAAGATACTCGCTTGCCTCAGCGTGAGTTTCGTGATCAGGCAGTCCTGGGTAGTTGACCCACGAAACTGCGGAATGGTCCTCAAGGAATTCTGCCACGACCAGCGCGTTATCACAGTGCTGTTCCATCCGCATTGGGAGTGATTCGAGCTTCTCGAGCGTGTTCCACGCATCGAACGGTGACTGGGCACTCCCCAGGTCACGAAGCCCGCGGGCGATTGCTGCATACGTGAGTGCTGCCTCGCCAAACCGCTCGGAGAAATTGACTCCGTGATATGCAGGATTTGACGCGCCAATCTCTGGATACTTTTCAGCGTGCTCTCCCCACGGGAAACTCCCCCCATCAATCAAGACACCGCCAACAGTTGTTCCGGCACCGTGAATCCATTTCGTCGTTGAGTCCCAGATCAAGTCAGCCCCATGCTCAATTGGTCGACAGAGATACGGCGTCGCAAAAGTGTTGTCGACAAATAGCGGCGTATTGTGCTCGTGTGCGATGTCTGCAATCTGCTGGATATCGGGGGTGACGAGTGCTGGATTTCCAATCGTCTCGATATGAACATACGCTGTATTCTCATCAATCGCTTCAGCATACCCATCGTAATCCATGGTGTTGACAAAACGCGTCGTAACCCCACGCCGCTCAACAGTATGCGTGAAATAGGTATACGTCCCGCCGTACAGTGATGATGCGGTAACGATATTATCACCAGCTGAGGCAAGCAAGAATGTTGCTAAATCAAGTGCGGCCATCCCAGAGGCCGTCGCAGCCGCTCCAACGCCACCCTCCAACGAGGCAAGTCGTTCCTGGAGAGTCGCGACTGTTGGATTCATTAATCGAGTGTAAATATACCCCGGCTTCTCTAGCGCAAACTGTGCAGCGGCGTCCTCGGCATCCTCAAACTCATACGATGTTGTCTGATACAGTGGTTGTGCGCGCGAACCAGTCGCCGGGTCCGGTGACTGCCCAGCATGGAGACTGCGCGTTTCAAATCCTGACTGAGTCGTCTCTTTATCTGCCATGCTCTTGCTTTGGTAGGCAACCCACTAATGAGTGTGGCGAGTGCAAATCCCGCCGGTATCTCCGACGGCGCTCATTCGATCGTTGCAGTCGTCGCTGTGGCGAGCATACCAATCACGATACATGCCAAGCCAAACCGAGTGACGGCTGATGTTGTTACTAAGAACACGACTCCCATAGCGAGCACTCCTCCGCCCAGAGAGACTCCAAGCCATCGACCATACCCACAGATCGCCACGATACCGCAGAGCAGCACAGCAACAGCCGCGGAGACACCGAGCCATGCCGGAACGGCGAATAACTCTCCACCACCCGGCTGTATTGCTCCAATCAAAAACCCTGCACTCCCAAGGAGTCCAAATGCGCCGACCGTTCGAGAGACACTCACCATGTTCGTCATGGGCCAGCGTTGAGAACCAAGTCAATAAGCTGCTCGAAATCTGCAGACTCCGGCACCACATCCACACGAATCCCATATTTTTCGGCAGCTTTGCACGTGGGATTCCCGATTGCTCCGACAATCGCACGATTCAATCCGGCGATTGCCTCACTTCGGACGCCACGTCTCTCGGCAGTGTCAATAAAATGCTTGATCGTCAATGAAGAACTAAAACAGGCTGCATCTAATTGATTCCCTGCAGCCATCACCGTCGATTGCCCAGTGCCTGCTGGCTGCGTCAGCCGATACAAAACTATCTCGCTGACGGAAGCCCCCGCTGCTTCGAGTCCATCGATAAGCGTTGTACTTCCATGATCTGACCGTGCAACAGTCACGTCCTTTCCAGCGACAGCATCATCCAACGCAGTCACCAGCCCAGCCGAGGAGTACTCTGCGGGAACGATATCAACATTCCATCCAGCCTCTTGTGCACGGTCAGCCGTTGTCGGGCCAATACACGCAACTGTGGCTGTCTGTGGTGTCCAGCCTTCTGCGGTCAGACACTCAACACCACTTTTACTCGTTAACACAATCATATCGGTCGCCGCTGTGGGGACATTTCCAGTTGGTTCGACACTCAGCAATGGATCCGGTATAGCCGTCGCTCCGCGCGATTCGAGCGTTTCAACGGCGCTCGCGAGTCGCTCATCATCAGGGCGAAACACAGCAATGCGTGGCGCTCGAGCCATCGCTAGTGTTCCTCCTGAACCAGTGGTTGCCCACCAGTTCGATTCTGTAAGAAACCACGCACCCGTTGTCGTGTCGTTGCTACCTCTCCAATGAGTGTAATTGCTGGTGGCTCGACATCAGCCGTTTCAGCGCGGTCGACAGCTGTCCCAACCGTTGCACTGACGACTCGCATCTCTGGCCAACTCGCTCGTTCGATAAGAGCAAGTGGCGTTGCGGGGTCCATCCCCGCCTCAATCAGCACCGTGGTATACTGTTCAAGTTTGCCAACCCCCATCAGTACGACAATCGTTCCTCCAGTCGCGGCCAGAGCCTCCCATTCAATGGCCGACTCAGCCTTTGTTGGGTCTTCGTGTCCAGTGACAAATGAAACCGAGGAGGCGTGCTCACGATGAGTAACGGGAATCCCAGCAATGCCTGGACCGCCAATTGCCGAAGTAATTCCTGGGACGACCTCAAATGGAATCCCAGCGGCTGCGAGGTGCTCCATCTCCTCTCCTCCTCGGCCGAAGACAAACGGATCTCCGCCTTTGAGTCGAACAACATCTTTTCCGGCATCAGCCAGCTCAACAAGTCGGTGATTAGTGTACTCCTGTGGCGTCCACTCACCTCTTGCCCGCTTACCAACGTCCTCACGTTTATGCTCTGGAATCGAATCGATGATTTCTGGCCCAGGGAGTGTATCGTGAAGCACTGTATCGACTGATTCGAGTAGATTTCTGGCTTTGACCGTGAGTAACTCTGGATCACCTGGACCACTTCCTACCAGATATACCGTCCCAGGCGCACTGCTCATGTTGTTGCCTCCGTGGCGTCTTCAATGAGTGTTGCGGCACCACGTTCTGCGAGATCGTCAGCAAATGAGACTGCTGCCGTGGCGTGATTTTCGACTGGGAGATCTTTTGACTCGTACACCTCTGTTTCACCATCAGCAGAGAGTACGCGAACGACAGCACGTATCTGATCGCCTTTGAGCACAGCGTATACTCCGATCGGGGCAATACACCCACCACCAAGCGTAGCAAGAATAGTCCGCTCAACAGTCGTCTCGACACGCGTCTGCGGGTGATCCACGACCGAGTGAATCCGCTCAACACAATCAGCGTCCTCATCTGTGGTCACTGCAACGGCACCTTGTCCTGGGGCTGGAACAAAGTGATGTGGGTCCAGCTGCGTATGTGGAACCATCTCTAAGAGGTTCGAACGAGCGAGCCCGGCCTCGGCAAGAACAATCGCATCGTACTCAGTCTCGACAGCACGTTCGAGCGCCCGTCGCTCGAGTTCTGAAAGGCTGTTGAACCACTCATCAACTGTTTCCTCATATGCTGTCTCTGTCTCATCGTCTCTCTCTCCCTGCTCGTCGTTTTCTTCCTCTGCTTCCATACGGCGTTCGTGTTCACGCTGCAGTGACGGTGCTAACAGTTTTTCAACTCGTGTGTCGACGTTTCCACGCAACGGTGCTACCTCGATATCAGAGCGTTCAGCATACACCTGCGCGCGTCGCCTTGTCGATGCAGTTCCAATAACTGCACCCGCTGGGAGTTCTTCGAGCGAGTCACCACCAGGCGTCACAAGCACATCACCTGCCGCAGCGCGTGGTGGCACCCCTGCGATAATGAGTGAGGATGGCTGTTCGGTTGGCATGTCTTTCATTGAGTGGACTGCTGCATCGGCTTCACCTTCCAGCACTGCTTCATCGAGCGCCCGAACAAATGCACCGGTTTTGCCAAGCTGATGGATGAGTTCATCACGGATCTGGTCACCGGTCGTTTCTATGATGACCTGTTCAACTGAATGACGGCGATCAGCAAGTCGGTCCTGGACAGCGGCTGTTTGACGCTGCGCAAGTGTTGATCCCCGCGTAGCTAAGCGGAGTGGACCGTCTATCTTCATTATCTGCCATTCGACCGTCAGAGGTGAAAAGAGCACCACTTTCGCTACCACACAGCGAGTGTATTGATGTGTGACCACAACGCAGAACTCGTCTCTGTAACTAAATCGTCTCTTTGTAGACCTCAAGGGTCTTCTCAATATCTTCCTCAGTGTGTGAGTATGAGACAAACTGTGACTCAAACTGATTCGCAGTAAGGAAGATCCCGCGATCTTTCATTTCTTGCCAGAAAATTCGTTCCCAACGCTCTGTTTCTGCCTGTCCGACATCACTCCCAGTTTTTGGACACTCTGTATATCGAGCACATGACTCGCGTTGTTGACATCCCCTTTGACACACGTCAGCCTCCTGTGAGGACGCCCGACGTTTCGTGAAGATTGTCTTAAACATCGAATCTGTCCCAACGACCAGGTAATTTGGTGCCTGGTCAGCGAGTATATCGGTAATTCCCTCACGTAGCCGTTCACCGAGCTGATTGACATGGTCATATACATCATTCTCTGCAGCGTACTGGAGTGAAGCATGACCAGCAGCCATCGTCACTGGGTGTCCCGAGAACGTTCCGGATTGGAACACCTCACCGCTTGGAGTGAAATGCTCGATAATATCTGCATCACCACCTATCGCTCCGACGGGGAACCCGCCTCCGATAATCTTCCCGAAGGTGGTTATATCTGGGGTGACACCAAATTTCCCCTGCGCACATTGAAGCCCTCCAACTCGAAAGCCTGTAATCACCTCATCGAAAATCAGTAGCGCTCCATGATTAGCTGTGAGCTCGCGTAAATGCTCAAGATATCCATCAACCGGCAGGACAATTCCATTGTTTGCTAAAATTGGCTCGGTGAGAATAGCTGCGATATCTTCGCCGTAATCTTCAAACACGGTCTCAATTGTCTCAAAGTCATTAAACGGCACTGGAATTGTATACTCCGCGAATACATCAGGGATGCCCGGTGTGCTTGGCTCTGTATCCTGAAGCGTTCCCTCAACGAGGGTTGACTCCTGTGCACCGTGATACCCACCCTTCATCACCACAATTTTGTCTCGGTCAGTATACCCACGAGCTAGCCGGACTGCCGAAACAGTCGCCTCAGTCCCAGAGTTGACGAATCGCGTCATCTCAACCGATGGCACGTGCCTGGCGACGAACTCTGCGTGTTCGACTTCAATGCGGGTTGGAGCGCCATACATCGGCCCATCGGCTGCCTGTGACTGGATTGCTGCTCGGACACGTTCAGGTTGATCATGGCCAAACAAGAGTGGTCCATATCCCATCACGTAGTCGATATATCGATTCCCATCAGCGTCAATGACAGCAGCACCATCGCCTCGCTCAATGAAGAACGGATACGGCTGTGTTGCACGAACCGACGAGTTAACGCCACCAGGCGAAACGGCTAATGCACGGTCATAAAGTGCACGCGATTCGTCATGATTCATACTGACGAGTGCGAGTCTGTGGGCAAAAACCCTTCATCTTTCTGCGAGTGGGAAATCCCGTTGGTGGGGAACGTGACACGCAGCGATCCAACTAAGATGAACTCGCACGCCGACTCAGCCGCTGGCGCAACGTCGGTGAGGGTGGGGTTTCTGTGCTGATGCACTGGATTGTCTGCTTCTTTGACGGTATGGCGTTTGCAAGCGAGGAGTCCCGATAACGCCAGCCCACAGTGACACCAGTCTCCACAGACATGTGTTCGGACTGTCCCAACTCCACACTCTGACTGTTCGAACTCCAATTCCAGTCTTTCCTAAGCCACGCTAGTGTGTCCACAGAACATTATGACCGCGATTTGTGGTAAATCCACAACTCGGACAGGAGTGCCCACGAACCTCATTCGTTGTCCCAGCAAGGTCAATGAGAACAACTGACAGCCGCTCGCTCACCCTGTCGATCAGAACCCTTGGGTTATCTCGTCCCACGACATTGCGGCACTGTTGTGGCTGTTCTTGTCTTGCTGCATCATTGAGGCGACGCAGGTCTGCGAGGAATACAACGTCGTACTCATACGTGTTCCAGTGAGCACCTTTCTCGCAGTAATCTTCACGGTAATCCTCCAGTCGCCTGTAGGCTCAGGCAATCCATTTTCGAACTGTGTCCCGGTGTGCAGAGTCGTATTGCTTGCTGGAGGGCGAGCGATGCCGTTCTGCCTACTCGCTTAGCTGTTTTGCAGACGCCCCTCAAAGAGCGACCGAAGGGAGCGAGTCGAAAGGCGAGGGGGAGTGGATAGGATACAGCGTCGTCATCGTTTTACTTCCACTAGACTGCCGTTCCTTTCCCCCCTCGGAGGTGGTGGGACGACGCTCACCACGTCTCCGGTGGTATTCAAGCGCGACACCGAGCGCGCCGACCTCAAGTGTCCAACAGTGAGGAGTGTTCGACTCTGGCTCCGACCTCGACTCGAGATCGCCCGTGAAGTCTAAGACCGCTCAGTTGGTCCTACACGCTCCGACACAGAAACAGCAAGACCTCGCCAAGCGAGAACCCCGAGCTCGGGGGTGTTCACGTGTGCCTCGCTGTTTGAGGAGGGAACTCCGGTCAAGCCTACATGTCTTAGATAAAAAACCCTGGTGAGCTTTCGCTTCTCAGAAATCAAGATAGTATTTGAGAAAAAGAGCACTCAATACATATGTACCGCAGGAAAACTGAAGGAGACCGCGACTATGCCTGCCAGATAGCGTCAGATGAACGCCTTAGACTGCATCTGTTCCCGTTTTTCCAGTTCTAATTTGTGTCGCCTCTTCAACTGGTAAGACGAATATCTTCCCATCGCCCGGTTCGCCTGTATGAGCGCTCGCCTCAATAGCGCCGACGACATCACTTACGGGTGTATCTGCGACGACGCACTCAATTTTCACCTTTTCATGAAGATCGACGGTATACTCCTCACCACGATACTGATTCGTTGTCGCAGGCTGCGAGCCACGGCCAGATACCCGTGACACCGTGAGAGATGGTGCCCCGACTTCTGACAGTGCTGCTTTTACTTCGTTGAGTTTGTCCGGCCGAATATACGATATAATTAAGCTAATGTCGCTCATTTTTGATCACCTGTATTCTCTGTAGCTCCGCCATCTGTTTGTATCCCTGCGCCACCGTCTGTTGCAACACCACTATCACGCCGCTCGTTCGGAACGAATTCAGGGTATGCCGAGATGCCGTGTTCACTCTCGTCGAGTCCAACCTCCTCCTCCTGCTCTGAGACACGAAGGCCAAAGATTGCGTCAGCAATACCGAACGCAGCAATTGTTGCAAATACCGTCCACGTGCCGATAACCAACACGCCAACAACTTGCATAACGAGTTGGTTCACACCCAAGAATGTGTACCCACCCGAAGCGGTGACGCCGAAAAGTGGAATCAAGATCGTTCCAATCGCACCCGCACTTCCGTGGACGACAAAGACTCCACAGACGTCATCAATCTTGAGCGAATCAACAACCCAGCGATACGTCGGGAGCACCAGTGCACCAGCGATCCCGCCAAGAATGACACCGCCCCACCACGTGACGTGTGGAACTGCGCCAGTGACAGCAACAAGCCCTGCTAGTAGGCCATTAGCAACCCAGAGTGGGTCTGGTTTTCCTTGCCAACTCGCAGACACAATCATCGCTGCAACGGCTCCGGCACCCATACCGAGTGTTGTGTTCATCACTACCTGCCCTAATGCGCCCCCTTGAAATGCCAGTGAGCCACTTTCTGCTGCCAGGACTGTCGCCTGTGTACCGACGTTAAATCCATACCAACCGAACGCCAAGAAGAGCGTCCCGAGCACGGCTAAAAGCATCGAATGTCCAGGAATTGGTGTTGAATCGCCACTGGAATCAAATCGGCCCCTACGTGGGCCGACCATCTTCGCCCCGACGAGACCAGCGAGACCACCGACCATATGTACGACGGTTGCCCCAGCGAAGTCAAGATATCCAGTGCCGAGTATCTGTCCGATGAATCCATTTCCTGTGAGCAGACCTGTTCCACCCCACGCTATGCCGGGCATAGCTGGGTAGATAATCGCTGTCATCGCAACAACCACGAATACATACGCACTAAATTTCATCCGGCCTGCAACTGCACCAGAGACAATTGTTGCGGCAGTCATGGCGAATACTGCGCCAAAGAACCATCCAACGTAGGCTGTCGGGTCGTTAATGTATGCGAACGCACTCCCGATTGAGAGTGGCGTCGTTGGATCGGTAAGTGCTCCGACAATCGCGCTGACTGCTGATCCAATGATGAAAAACACAAGAACGCCAAGTGTCCAGTCAGTCATATTCTTCATCAGAACATTCCCAACGTTTTTTGCACGGACCTGTCCGGACTCAAGCAAGGCGAAGCCTGGCTGCATGAAGAAAATAAGGAAACAGACCGTCAAAATCCATACATTGTTTACTCCACTTGCGATTGCACTTGGATCTAACTGAAGTAACATTACGAATATATTGCTCCTCTTATTTCACGTTTGGTCATCGATACACTATTCGACTGTTTATTTGCGTCAATACTCACATAGTATACTCAATAAAGACTTATATAAAAATGTTACAGTTGAAATAATAAAATTATACATGCGTTCATATCGTATCTGTTCAAAATACAGTACAATATGAGGTGTATAAGGATGTTTAGTAGACAGCCAGAGCAATGAGACTGGTAAGAAATTGGGCATATGTTCACGCACATATTGCCAGCCTTCACGTTAATTTCCCGGCGCAGAATGCATGAAATCGATATTTTCCTGGATTAAAATTGGGAGTTGCAGGCTCACAGGTTGGTCACCTCCGCACCTCGCAGAGATACAACAACCCACAGGGCATCGCGGGTTGGTTATACAGATTCAAGGAGAATACTGGTGGCTTTTAGCCACCAGATGAATCCGATAATCATTTGACGGATAAATAGCACCTCTCAAGAATGCGCGCTCACTGCCTGAGGCTTCGAACGTTGTCTCATCACGCCGGGGAGACAGACCATGTTTAATTGATATGATGGGACAGGATAGGATCTACTGTGCTCTACCACTCACGCCGTTGAGAGGATCAAGATAAATTCACTCAGCTGTTCGCTCAACACCTACTTGCGACAGCAGAGACATATTTACAGAGAGTCAGCGATCTGTTCGGCAAAGTATGTGATAATCAGATCAGCTCCCGCACGCTTCATCGAGAGGAGCGATTCGTGTGCCGTTGTTTCGAGATCAAGCCATCCTTGATCGGCGGCTGCATGTATCATCGCATACTCTCCGGAGACGTTGTAAGCAGCAACTGGCTGAGTAAATTCGTCTGTCACCCGATTCACGATATCGAGATATGCCAGTGCTGGCTTTACCATCAAAATATCTGCACCCTCATCCACATCGAGCCTGACCTCTCGCATCGCCTCACGTGAGTTGCCAGGATCCATCTGATAATGTCGCCGGTCGCCAAATGATGGAGCACCGTCAGCAGCATCACGGAATGGTCCATAAAAGCTGCTCTCATATTTGGCGGCGTATGACATAATCGGCACCTCGTTATGGCTTGCATCGTCAAGATCATCACGAATGGCAGCAACCATGCCATCAGTCATCGAACTTGGAGCCACCATATCGGCGCCAGCATCTGCGTGTGAAACGGCTGTTTGCCCGAGTAAAGAGAGTGTTTCGTCATTTTTGACTGTCATCGTCGGACTCTCTCGTGCTTCCGATTCAATCACTCCACAGTGTCCGTGGTCAGTGTATTCACAGAGACAGACATCGGTAATTATCGTCGCAGGTGTCTCTGTCGCGATGCGCTGAACAGCCCGCTGGACGACTCCGTCTTCAGCCCATGCACGTGATCCGTTTGGATCTTTCTCGCTTGGAATTCCAAAGATCAGAACCGTGTCGACGCCGGTTGCTAATACCTCCTGCACACGCGCGACCGACTCGTGAATTGGGACGCGCTCATGTCCGGGCATTGATTCGATTGATACTCGCTCATCTGTCGTCGCATCGATAAATATCGGCGCAATAAGATCCGTCGCTGAGAGACTACTTTCACGAACGAGCGAACGGATTCCATCGCGTCGAAGTCGGCGTGGGCGTGTCCGAAAGTTGGATCCCATAGCTGATATATCGTATCGCAGTGAAAAATGACACCGGTCTCTCAATCACGCAAACGAAACGCGTTTGGGTCAAATACTAGTATCGATTGTGTATGAGTCCGCTGATTGGCCAGTTTGACGCAATGCCGCCTGAACTCGTGGCGTTACTGAACTCACAGTGGGCATATCTCGCACTTTTCGGCGTGTTTGTGCTTGAAGGAGCGATGCTCATGTACTTCATGCCAAGCGAGCTCATTGTTCCTGCATCACTCTTTCTGCTCGGATCGGAAGCAACTGTCCCCGTTTTGTGTGTCGCTGTTACCGGGGCGACCGTCGGTCAGTACCTGCTGTTCACACTCGCACAGCGCGGTGGTCGAGAGTATCTCCTCTCAAAGCAGTGGTTTCGAATCAGTGAATCGAAGATTACCCGATTCGACAGTTGGTTTGAAACGTGGGGCCCGCTTGTCGTGCCAGTAAGTAATGCACTCTTATTCACTCGAGGAATGTTAACAGTCCCAGCCGGATTTGCCGAGATGAACGACCGCCGGTTTATCTTTCTCTCAGCGGTCGGAACGGTCGTGTTTGAGACCGCGTTGGCTGCGCTTTATTTGTATGCAGATACGCTCATCTAACTCCTCATTCAGTCAGTCCGATCGATGTTAATCTGTTCTCGAAGCGCCTGGAGTTCCTCTGAGTCGGCCAGTTCTTCGACTCGTTTGCGAAAATGCTGTTCACATAACCCCACTTTGATTCCGTTTTTTTCTGCGGCATACGCAGCACCCGACTCACAGTAATGACACTGCATCAAATACATATTCGAACTGGAATGCTATGAACACTACGCTTGGGTGACTTATTTGCCGTTGGACAGATACCCAAGAACCTCATGCACACTACGAGATGTGAGAGTCCAACTCAGTGAATCACCCCTGCCCGCTCACTTGCGACAGAGTCGCTCGTTTCTTGAGATAAATAAGGATGTTTCTGCTTCCAAAACGCCGTCAGGCGACGCCTGACAGCCCGTAAGATGGTCTCTCACGAATGCACGTATAAAAGAACCGAGTGGTTCCCGTAGAGAGCGTTGTCTCTACAGGCATTCATGAATCGCCTCGCGATTTGTTCGCACACCAGTTTCGATTTCTGAGGTCGTTGTATCCTTTTCGCAACTGCGATCGTTGTCCACTGACGCGGATTGCGCGTCCGAAAATGAGCGATTTTCGGGATCACGAGAATCTTCGATTCTTGAACGACTACTTGAGAGAGGCAGAGGGGGCTAAGCGCCTACAAATTGATAAATTGGAATCTTCGATCTCAGTCCCCGAGGCACTCACCGCAATTATCTGTCGAAATGGAAGTCTGACGGTCGTTAATCATAGTCTGTGTGATCACTCCGGTATGTCGGTTGAACGATTTGTGCACGAAGCAATTGATCACTGATCTGTGAATGTGGACACAGCTCGAGTAAGATCTGTAATCGCTGAGAGAGGTGGTCCTGCCACACCAAGAGTACGATTGTGGGCGTCAGACCCACCGAGCATACTCAAGTTGTTTGCGTCTGCGACCGTTTCAATACGGCCTGGGTCGTTCTTTGAAGCATTCTGCGGCCGATAGTTGTAATACCGCTCAATCGCATCCAGCTTTGTTGCACACTGAATTGCTGCATCGACATCGGGATATCGAAATGGGTGCGCTAATCCAACGAATGCACACGACGAGCGAAGGATTGAGATGGCATCAGCAAACGAAGGAACCTCACGCTTGAGATAACACGGACAGCCATGACCGATCAAATCTTCGAACGCTTGCGAATAATCATACGGTGCAGTGCTCTCATCAATTGCGCGTGCCACTGCTGGACGACCAAATCCCTCCTCGATAGTCACATCAAGTGCTGTATTCAGCTCCGATTCGACTGCAGATATCATTCGTCTCCCGCGTTCGATCCGATTCTGTTGTATCTCCTCAATAAGATTCTCAAGCGCCTGCGTTTTTTTGACTCCATATCCGAGCAAATCGATTCGCTGACCACGCGCATCAACCCGCAGTTCAATCCCGCGGAGAATAGTCACACCGTCGACTTGCGTAACTGGTGCAGAGAGTCCTGGGTGCACCCGATCATGATCAGTAATCGCCACAAGGTCGACGCCTCCTGTCTGTGCGGCCGCTGGAACTTCGTCGAGTGTCAGCGTTCCATCTGATGCTGTTGTATGCACATGAAGATCGGCGCCCTCATGACACTCAATTTCTCCCTCGTCGTTCACGTATGATGTCGGCGGTAGTCATTGAAATCCCTTCTGACTACTTTCGAACTGTCCATACCCGGACACTGATCACTGATGTCGGGTCGTAGTTAGGCGACCGATTACCTGTGGATATTACATCGGCAGGTCCAATGGTACCTGTCCTTTTGTATATCCCGCAAACCGCCCAGTTGGCCGACTCCGAAAGACCAGCGCAGGACGATGGTGTATATCTGGTTTTTCTGCATAGACTCGTCGCCATTCGTCATCATGAAATGAAGAACAATCAATACAAAGGATCACCTCTCCACCATGTGTCTGTAACTGACCGCTCGTTTTTGTTTCAGCCGTTTCCCGAAGTGCCGCGATCGGTGTGGCTGCTGACCGGTTCGCTGGTGTCGAGGGCCGCGTCACCTCAACAAGCGGGTTCGTCGATTCCGTGTATACGCGGTAATCAATCGCATGGCCACTTGAGACTGTGATCTCTGGCTCGATATCATGACCGTTCGCTGTCAGGAGGGCGGCAGCATTAAACTCGCCCATCGCTGCAGTCATCCGTCTGAGATCAAGATATTCGGACGTACCCAGCTTTCCGGCCATCACCTCACGATACGGATCTAACACTCGCGTCCGGAAGAACGATTCATAAAATGAAAGGACTGCATCGCGCTCAGCATCTGGAAACCCACCTGCGTGTGCATCGAAAAACTGTCGTGTCGTCTCGCGGCCGTCCTTTGATAGAAACACCGGGAGGAAAAACCACGACAGGTGTGGATACGGTTCCAACCAAGGGGTCTCTTGATGTAATTGGGCAGTCAACTCACGTGTCGCCCATCGAGATATCGCATTGTCAACCTCTGCGAAGCCATATTTTTCAGTTCGCCACAGGCACTCAGGCGTCTGTGTATTGCCAAGCCAATATGCTTCTTCGTGATTATACGCAAAAATTGCGATATCTCCATTCTGCATCTCAAAGCGAACTCCATCATACGACTCTGGTGTTTTATACCACGGCTTACGCTGGATGGCACCGATATTTTGATCCAGATCGGTGAATATCTCTGAGTGAATACGGGCAGCGTTCCACTGCCCGGGTGCATGACGGAAACGGAGTGGACGCGCCACACAATATACTATATTATCCACGCATTAGTAATTGTGTTCTCTGTTCTGTCGAACCTACCTACACACATGACAACCCTTTCAATACTCGTTCCGAAGAGCGAAGATGAGTTGCGAGCTGAATAACCAGTATGTATATATATCGTCGCTATCGTGGTATGACATAACATGTCTATGGGCTCGTACGACGATGACGAACATGAACGTCGTGAACGCAAAAACGGGAATGTCGACACCAACTTCGATGATACCCGAAGTGTATACCACGGTAGCATTCAGTACGAAAACGAAGACTCAGCTGAAGATCTGATATCGCAGTTCAAAGAAATTCAACAGCAGTGATATTTTTCTATCAGACGCAATAAGATTCCTCTACAGGCGGAACAGGGCGAGTGCCTCAAAATCTGAGCGAAACTTGTGACGCGATGACGAGAATACTTGATTTTCGAACCACTTGAAACCGTGAGACCCGTTGTCTTGCCTCCCCACGTGAGCCGAACAAAGCACTGACAATGGGCGCCGTAGGCGTGAAACGCTGAGCGCGAAGCGTCCGTTCAAAATCAAAAGAATGCGCCACCTCTCGAAAGACTGCGACACCACAGTTCGATTGTAAGGGGTGGCGTCGGAACCCGTTGATAGGCCGACCGCATTTCCTGTGAGTCGTTCAGGGTTGTCACATTGATAACTCTGAGGAGACGTCAATGGGCAAAGTCTCGCGGGACTTAGTTCCGAGGCGGTTCACATGAAAAGTCTCAGTCGTGCTGACAATGACAGGCGTCTTGACTATTGAAAATATATCATAATATTGATCTGTCGCGATTCGCTCGATGTGAGAACACTCAAGCCTCACATGAACTTATCCTAAGATGAAATGACGACGGAATCGTGTGAGTCATGTGGCTGTCCAGTGCGGATCGCTGGTGGAATCGGTGATTTCTGGTCGTTTACGAGTGAACCGACCGGCGGCCTGACACTCGAATTTGAGGATGGAACAGAGGTGTTTCTGTGCAATGATTGCCTCTCACAGCTTCCTGATGACCGTGAACTGAGCCGCGATGACATCACGACACTCTGACTTTGATCCCGATATCGTGAGCGAATATTGAGCTGAGATGAATCAAGGTAACCTCATAACTTCAGCCACTGTCATCTTCAGGTATAATAATCGTGTCGTCTATATCGCACTCACACAGGCAATTTCTCCTTGCAAGTACCGTACGCTCGGTCAGAGAAATGCCGCAGCACTGTATGCAATACTTGAGCCAATCATCAACACAACCAACATGATCGCGAGAACTTGCTGTCGAGTCATATAAGCAATATCAGAGAGGACAAATTGACACTTTCTATACGCGAAGTACCCCGCGCGCGGAGCGTCTGTGTTTACCCGTTGGCCGGGGCAACGGGGTCGGATTCCTCTCGTGCTTCCGTCTCCGGTCGCGCCGACGTTTCGTGTCGGTGAACACCCGAAGCGAATAATGCTCCGTGAGAGTCGGGGTCTCCACCAGCCCCCGATACCACCCATCTCAGCTTCCATAGCCTGGGAGGGGTGTCGAGAGACGGTACATTCTCAGTCTCCTGTTCGGTAAACCAATTCTGCACGATGCACACCGCCGCCGCCTTCCCATCACTATGATCTTAGAACCCACACTCACAGCACTCGAATCGCTTCTTGTGGCGATTCGCTCGTTCCGTGTATTGATACTCGGTTCTTGGACATCGCTGACTCGTGTACTCAGGGTCAGCCTTATTTGATGGAATACCGAACCATGCAGCCCTGTGCGACACCATCTCTGGCAGTTGACGAACGGCAGGCTGTGCAAGGCGGCGGTTCATCTGCGTGCCATAGTCGATGGAGTCTCGCGTGTCTGTGAGGTCCTCAAACACAGTTCTTGGAGCCGAAAACTGCGACACCCATTTGACGACGATTCGCGAGACTTTGTACAGACAGTCATCCGTGTTCGTCAAGACGGTTGGTTTCGTTGCGAGTGCGTCGGGTACTCCCGCCGTTGTTGTTATACATCTCTCGGGGATGTGCGTATGGCATCAAGCAGGAATCCATATATTCAAGTAATTTGGGAAATCAGACTGAATTTGTTTGGATTATATCGATCTGACTATTCGATCCATATGCTATAACCCGAAATAATTATAAGAACATGAATAGATATACTAAATAGAATGTACACACACGGACTAACGACAGCACTTACCCTGTATCAAAGTGGTACACTGAATCTCTCTGAAGCTGCATCGCACGCTGGCCGGTCTGAATCAGATTTTGTCGTCTCCTTGGAGCGACATGGTATCAGAGTTCGTGAAAAGCAGCTTCGTACCTCGATAGGGACACGTTCCAGATAATCAGGAATCAACGCTGGTTGAGGCCTCTGGAAGGACATATAATCCAGAGTGACTTCGAATCACTGAAACGGTCTCTGCAGCCGAATCGACAAACGTTGGTCGTGCGACGGTGACTGATGCATATGTCTCTGGGTCAAGCACCTGCATTGCATAGGTGTCTTCAAAGTTCACAACAGTTGTTTCAGTCGCCTGTTCGACGGTCCCCACGCGGTCAGCTTGTGGTGCTGAACCCGCTTCTGCGGCTGCTTCATAGCTCTCGCCGGTATCGAGACGAACACCTTTCAGATTCCCCGCCACGCTACGGACCAGTACTGGGGCTGATTCGGTCTCGGGTTCGATAATCTCTCCGGGCGCATACTTCGGTAACCGTACCGCGTACGTCACACGATACACCTCGTTCCCGTCACCATCTTCAGTGACTAAAGTTGGATATTCCTCAACAGTCCCACCAAGTTCACGAATAATCCGCTTTGCAACTCCACTCCCCAGTTGGTTGGTCGATATTTTAATATCGGTGCCGTCGGACGTCTCAGTGATTTCGGTGATGAATGCATCCCGGTCGCCTGTTGCTTCCCGGTCAGCAACGTATGTCTCTGCAATATCGATAGCTCGCTCGGTCTCTTCTTTTGATGGTTCCCGGCCGTCGCCACGGAGTTGGACGATGCTTGCGTAATAGCCGCCCGCGATACGACCACATCGACGACAACTCTGCCGAGAGATTCGAACAGGAACAGTCACTTCCTCTCGACGATAGCTCCCACGAACCTGACCGCTGAATACGCAGTGCATTCGAATCGTATTTTGATCAATCTGCTCGGGTTCGACCCCCCACTCAACGTCGGTCGCTGCGAGATGGACTCCAAGTGACTCAGTGACGGCTTCAATTGCGACATCAGTATAGTCTGCTGCCCCAACATCACGCCACTGTGTCTCATCTTTGACCGCGCCACAGTGTGAGCACACCGCTAACTCTAACGTCGATGGTGCATCCACCAGTTCGAACTGCTCAAAGTAACACGCATCACACAACGATTCCGTGCGACTGTCAGAGACGGTGCGGTCGTCAGACGACGCTGATACTGATTCGCCACAGCGTGGGCAAAACGCACCGGATGTCATTGTGTGAACTATATGATACCGGCGGTTAAACACGACGAAACCACACGGCATGAACGACTGCGACATCGTTTATAGGCTCGGATACGTATTGGAAATATGGAATGGAATACTGACTGGGGACTTCGTGGTCGTATGGTGCTGACGATGTTCCTCCTCTTTGCGCTGTACTTGGTCTTCGTAGCCGTCCTTGTGCAGACAAACTCGGCCGTGTTTCTCCCACTGATGGGAGTGTTCGTACTCGCACAGCTCTTTTTCAGTGACAAACTTGCCCTCTACAGCATGGGCGCATCAACCGTGACTGAACAGGAATACCCGGAAGTTCACCGAATGGTTGAACGACTCAGTCAACAGGCAGACCTCCCAAAACCTGAGATTGCTGTTGCAGACTCTCGCGTTCCAAACGCCTTTGCAACGGGCCGCTCGCAGGACAGTGCAACAGTTTGTGTCACCACTGGCCTCTTGCGAACACTGGACAGTGATGAATTATCTGGCGTACTCGCACACGAGCTTGCCCACGTGAAAAATCGTGATGTCATGGTAATGACAATCGCTTCATTCCTATCGACAGTTGCCTTTATGATTGTTCGGATGGGCTTTTGGTTCGGTGGTGGTGGTCAGGACAGACAGGGCGGAAGTGTTCTTGTTGCCATTTTAGCCTCACTAGTCGTGTGGGTAATTTCGTTCTTCCTGATCCGTGCACTCTCCCGATATCGCGAGTATGCTGCTGACCGTGGTGCAGCGCTCATTACCGGTCAACCCTCCTCACTTGCCTCTGCACTGATGAAGATTGACGGCCGGATGGACAATGTCCCACGTGAAGATCTCCGTGAGCAGTCTGAGATGAACGCATTCTTTATTGTCCCACTGAAAAGTGATCTGATAGGAAAACTGTTCAGTACTCATCCATCAACCGACAATCGCATCGACCGATTACGCGATCTTGAGCGCGAACTGGAGCGATAACTTCTCTGCACAGCGATTGAGATATACGTTTATGGGACTTTTTGATTCAATTCGCGCAGTCTTCGGCTCAAACGCGGCAACAGAAGCGACAAAGGAGGCTGATGCAGACGATCTTTTCGGAATGAGCACTGCATATGTGACAATGGAAGCTGATCTGGGATTCCAATCGGTTGACCAGGCAGCACTATGCTTCTCCGGTGTCGATAGCACTGATTTCGCCGACACTGTGGATGAAGTGCAGGCAATACTCCGTGCTGGCGAAGAGGAGACAGGGACGATCTTTGATGTCCATGAAGATAGCCACGGCTGGGAGTGGGTCATTCTTCAAGACACTGACCCCGAAGACCTTGTCACAACGATTCACTTTGCTGCTGATCAGTTTATTCAGCGAGGATACGGTTCACGGCTACTGTCGGCTGTGTTTGGATTCTCACGCGACGGTGACCGCGCATACTGGATCTACTCTTTCAAACGTGGTGCCTATTATCCGTTTGCACCGAGTACAAATAATGAGCGGAACCAACAGTTAGAATTCAAACTGGAATCTGTTCTCAACGGTGAGTTGGCTGTTGAAGAGGACGAATCATACTGGTATCCAATGTGGCCCGATACTCCTCGCGGACATCCGTGGGAGTAAGCTACCACGCTGTGAAAGACGTGGCATTTAGCCCGGACTCCTGTTCTCCCCCGTCAAGAGGGTAAACAAACACTCACCGTTCAGGTTCAGCGTCCTCCTCAGGGTCTGAAGACGCAGGGTTTCGCCTTGCAGTCATGATGAGAGCTTCGAAGAGCACTCTCTGATTAGAAGACAAGCGGTGAACTACTTGTGGGACAAGTTATCGCAGCAATCACAGCGTCTTCGTCTTGCATCCGCCCGCAGGCCAGTTGTCCTGATCAGCCTATAGAATGAGTCGTTTCACTTTCACTTTGCTGTTAACGGACGTTTATGTGCCCGGCGAGTCTATAGAGAGATACCAATGGCGAAAGACGATCTTCAAGATCTTCCTGGCGTCGGACCAGCAACTTCAGACAAACTCACCGATGCAGGCTTTGAATCGTATCAGGCGATTGCAGTGGCAAGCCCCGGTGAGATGTCAAATACAGCAGATGTGGGCGAATCAACGGCCGCCGACATCATCAACGCTGCTCGTGATGCTGCCGATATTGGTGGATTCGAAACCGGCTCGACTGTACTTGAACGGCGCGAGCAAATCGGGAAACTAACCTGGGGAGTACCGGAGGTTGACGACCTGCTTGGTGGCGGTGTTGAGACTCAATCCATTACTGAGGTATACGGTGAATTCGGAGCGGGCAAATCACAGGTCACCCATCAGCTCGCTGTCACTGTTCAGCTCCCCCGCGAGCATGGTGGACTTGAGGGATCTGCTATTTTTGTCGATTCTGAAGACACCTTCCGTCCTGAGCGAATCGATGATATGGTTCGTGGACTTGATGACACAGTCATTGAAGAGCTACTTGAGCGTCGCGATATCGACGGTGTTCCTGGTGATGATGACACGATGAATGAGTTACTGGAATCATTCTTGGACCGTATCCACGTTGCCAAGGCGTTCAATTCAAATCACCAGATTCTGCTTGCTGAAAAAGCAAAAGAGCTCGCCAGCGAGCAGCAAGACACTGAATTCCCTGTACGGTTGCTCTGTGTCGACTCATTGACAGCGCACTTCCGTGCTGAATATGTCGGTCGCGGGAAATTAGCTGAGCGACAACAGAAGCTCAACAAGCATCTCCATGATCTCATGCGCATCGGTGATCTGTATAATACGGCTGTTCTTGTCACGAATCAAGTATCTGCAAACCCCGACTCATACTTTGGTGATCCAACACAGCCGATTGGTGGAAATATCTTAGGTCACACGTCGACGTTTCGGATGTATCTTCGAAAGTCAAAGAATGACAAACGTATTGTCCGCTTAGTTGACGCTCCGAACTTAGCTGATGGGGAGGCAGTCATGCGTGTCAAAGACGCCGGGCTCAAGCCAGAGTAAGTCGCACTACACTGCTTCTATACGTTCGTTGGTGTGTCCGCATCAAGTTCGCCCTGATAAATAGCAGCTCCGTCCTGTGCAACCTGTCGGGCCAAGACAGCACACTTGATACGCATTGGAGATATCTCAACGCCAAGCATCTCGGTAATATCATCTGTGCCCATCTCTTCAAGTTCGCTGAGCGTCATCCCGCGGAGCTCTTTCGACAGCATGCTTGCTGCGGCTTGACTAATCGCACACCCATCACCACTGAAAGCCACCTGTTCAATCGTCTCCTCATCCTCAGACAAATTGATGTTAATCTCGACACGGTCACCGCATGATGGATTCTCACCAATATGTGTGAAATCCGGATCAGGTATTTTCCCCTTATTTCGTGGGTTCTTGTAATGATCTAAGATCTGCTGCCGATACATGTCCGATCCTAATCCCATATATTATTATATAAGCGAGTTTGGCGCAAAAGTATTCCGCTAAAGTTACCGGAATAGCTGGCGTGCACCGTCGACAGCGTCAACGAGCGCATCAACTTCTTCACGAGTATTGTAGATGTAGAACGACGCTCGCGTTGACGCTGGCACGCCAAGTTTGTCGTGCAGAGGTTGGGTGCAGTGATCACCAGCTCGAATTGCGACGCCATAATCATTCAGAATCGTTGATAAATCGTGGGCATGCACTCCTTCAAGATTAAACGCGACGAGTCCCCCGCGATCTGTGCCTGGTGGGCCATAGACTTCGATATCTTCGAACTGCGATAGTTCTTCATATGCGTAGCTGGCCAGTTCCGCTTCATGAGTGCGGACAGCGTCCATACCAATGTCCTCAAGATAGTCAATAGCAGCATGAAGTCCAATTGCTTGAGCGATGACTGGTGTCCCAGCCTCGAACTTCCATGGGAGCTCCTCCCAACTTGAGTCTTCATATGTCACGCTTCGGATCATCTCGCCACCATAGAGATATGGCTGCATTGAGGAGAGAATTGACTCCTTCCCGTAAAGAACGCCAATTCCCGTCGGCCCACACATTTTGTGTCCAGAAAACGCAAAGAAATCAGTATCCATCGCCTCAACGTCGACTGGCTGTGTCGGTGCTGATTGCGCCCCATCGACGAATAGATATCCATCGTGTGCGTGCACCATGTCCGCAAGTGTTTCAACTGGTGTCACAGTCCCTAATGTATTTGAGATATGAACAACTGAGACCATTGCGGTAGAGTCATCAATGAGCTCATCAGCGTGTTCCATATCCAAATATCCCGCTTCATCGACACGGATATACTCAATTTCAGCACCAGTTCGTTTGGCAATTTGTTGCCAAGTAACGAGCGATGCATGATGTTCCATCTCGCTGAGGACAACCGTGTCGCCAGGGCCAAGTTCCTGTAGCCCCCATGCGTACGCAACGAGATTCATCGACTCTGTCGTGTTCTTTGTGAAGATAATCTCTTCGCGCCCAGCAGCTCCAATAAATTCTGCCACACGATCATGTGCATCCTCATAGGCGACTGAGGCTTCCTGACTCAGATGATGGATCCCTCGATGGACATTGGCGTTGTACTCATAGTAATACTCGACAAGACTCTCAACCACTGCTTTTGGTGTCTGGCTTGTCGCTGCATTATCGAGATAGACAAGTGGCGTGTCACCATCAGATCCCGCTCCCGCGTTTTCGATATCACCACCGATTTGTCGGTCCAAAATAGGAAAATCAGCCCGGATACTCCCGACATCTAGTGGATATGAAGTTTGTGTTCCCATTAATGAATGTAACGGGTTCCAACAGTAACATGTCTTCGATTTTTTTATGCCTGAGAGGGCGACGAATTTAGCTTATGATCCTGTGCCGCACCTCTACAGCTAACAGTAGTTGAAAACATGGATATTTTATTCAGCAATAAGAGCGCAAGAAACCGCTCAACATCTTTCTTTCATGATCATGAGTGGATAAAATTACTGTGGTACGAACTACTGTTAAACAGGACGAGTGCTTCAGGGTCGCGGGTGTGAGTGGGTAAAAGCCTGTGCCGGCGGATATTAACTTCGAATTCGCCTCTTGAACCACTTTGGCTCCGAATAGTGAGCCCCCCGAATAGCTCTGACCCGACAGTTCGTATCAGTGCAGACAGTAAAACACCCTCAAAGAAGCATCGGAGACAGATCAAAGAGCTTCCACACTGACTGAACAACTCTGGAGATAGGCACCTCTTGACCCCTGCGCCGTTGACGTCGTGAGATGGATGGGGTGCTGTCGGGAGGAGCCGCCGTCACAGACACAGTGCGGGTGTTTGAGTGTGAGTTCCAGCCAATCGTGAACGTGGGAGTGAGATGCCGAGGAAAATGAAATTCGCCTGCGACCGCACAACACAGTTTGAAACGTGCAGTCAAGCCTCAGAGCTCTGTCCCAGAGGGTACTTCACCGGCTCGCGTGCACATGAATGA
Source organism: Haloquadratum sp. (assembly GCA_028275165.1). Classification (GTDB taxonomy): domain Archaea; phylum Halobacteriota; class Halobacteria; order Halobacteriales; family Haloferacaceae; genus Haloquadratum. Next base: position 5,463 of record JAQCNF010000113.1, on the reverse strand, counting down.
TCAAAGAGTAATGATTTGTGCATGTCGCGTGCCATCGACCTCCAAGACACGGTTCTCCTCAATTAGTCCTGCTTCAACCGCTACCCCTACGGCTTCTTCGCCAACGAGATTAGCCACAGATGCATGAGCGAGGGCTTGTACCACTGTCTCATGATCGACTTTTGAGGCTTCTGTACCCCCATAGAACTCCTCGGTGATTTCGAGCGAGATATCGCCTTCACGATATGTTTCGCCTATGCATCCGATATCACAGACTGTGACGAGTGTGCCTTTCGGTGTTTCCCGCTCGCGAAGAAGCATTCACTGCTCCTGCATAAGCTCTTCTTCGCGCTGCTGTCGAAGTTCATCAGCTTGTACCTGTGCTTCTTCAGCAGCCTCCTCGCGACCGAGTTCTTCGAGCGCACGCGCTTTCTCCTCAAGCACGTCTGCATTCCGCATTCCCAGTCGAATGGCGTTGTCGAATGCATCGACAGCATCCTCGCTCAATCCCCGTTCCTGAAGGAAAAAGCCTCGATTATACCACCCCTGCGCAAACCGTGAATCGATCTCAATCGCGCGCTCCGCATGCCGGAGAGCTGATTCTGTTTCTCCACTGTTCCAGAGTGCATACGCTAAGTTTGTCTCCGCAGACGCTGCATGCTCAGAGTCATCGTCAATCTGCAGCGCTTCACGATAGGCACCAATTGCTGCATCGTACTCTTCGAGTTCAGCGTGGGCAGCACCCTTATTTACCCAGGCTTCCTGTGCGGCTAATGAATCTTCCTCTGCAAAACGAGCTGCGCGTTCGAATGTCTCGGTTGCTTCCTCAAATCGATTAATTCTCATATACGATAGCCCGACATCAACAAGTTGTTCAACATCAACTTGATCAGTTGCTACGTTACGTTTATCCAGCAGGTCGGTAATCACTCGTGTATCGACCGGGTCGACGGCACTTGGGTCGACTTTCAGTTCAGGCGGGTCAAGTGTAAACTCCTCATACTCAGTATCAAATCCCTGTCCTGATGAGAACTCATGATCATCACGTCGTTTCTCGGTCATTACATACAGATACCGGACTACAGACATAAGAACACCGTCACCGGATGCGCGTCATATTGATTCGTCTATTTGAGCGGTCCCATGAAATCACAGAACGAATCGGGTACCACCAGTCGTTACAGACCGTGTCCGTCCAGTCAGGTGAATGCAAGGCACGTGATAGGTTTGAGTCCCCGTACCACGACCGGGGAACGCTGCTATCTCCTATGATGAGTGGATCAAACTCAAGACTCGACACTGAGCTCTGTCTGGCACTACAAGGTGGATTAGTTTTTCCCGTCTCATCTCCATCTCACGAAACCATTCGGTTCTGGGCCGAAGACCTGTGTTCTATTCTTCATCGAAAGAGTAAAAAAGCGAATACGAACCCTTGCAAAGCGGAGATCACATCCGTGGAATATTGATATATTCTTTATCTTACATATTTTCAAACAGAGGCTCAGTGTGTGGTTTTTTGATTTGACCGAGATGAGATGAAAGAACAACACTTTATGACTGCCATGATTATTATAGTGTACTATGGGTAAGAAATCAAAGGCGAAAAAGAAACGACTCGCTAAGCTCGAACGTCAGAATACACGCGTGCCTTCTTGGGTAATGCTCAAGACTGATATGGAAGTGACGCAGAATCCAAAGCGACGCAACTGGCGGCGAAGTGATACTGACGAGTAATCATGAGTACCAGCGATTTTGAGGAACGAGTCGTTACAGTCCCGCTTCGCGACGTGTCGAAGGTGCCTTCATATGAGCGAGCAGGGCGAGCGATGAAGCTGATACGCGAGCACCTCGCACAGCACTTTCGGGTCGAAACTGAAGAGGTGCGTTTAGATCCATCGCTCAACGAGTCAATCTGGACGCACGGGCGACAGAACCCGCCAAGTAAGGTTCGTGTCCGCGCGGCTCGATTCGACGAGGACGGCGAGTCAATCGTCGAGGCAGAGCCAGCTGAATAACGTGTTACGGACCTCCTTCGCCGGGTCGTCCTACGTGGGCGTCTTTGCGTGCGTGCTGCCTGATGCTTTTTTAGTTCGTCCTGATGCCGAAACCGGAGTTGTTGAGGCGATGACCACTGAACTTGAGGTTCCAGCAGTATATACAACAGTTGGTGGGTCAGGAACGGTTGGCGCTCTTGTAACCGGAAATAAAAACGGAATTTTGATGAGTAACCGAGCTACGGAGCGTGAAAAAGAGGCGATTGCGGCCGAGAGCGCATTGCCGATCACTGAGCTTCCTGGTCGAATCAATGCGGCTGGGAATGTTGTCTTAGCCAATAATAATGGAGCCTATGTGCACCCTGATCTGTCATCTGAAGCGATTGAGGCCATCAGAACAGCGCTTGAAGTCCCAGTCGAGACCGGTTCACTGGCAGATGTGCGCACGGTTGGGACCGCTGGTGTGGCGACAGACTCAGGCGTGTTATGCCATCCAAAATCTCGAGAGGCTGAGCTGGAGTCATTAGAGGCATTGCTTGATGCTCGCGCGGATATCGGGACAATAAACTATGGAGGTCAACTGATTGGCTCAGGGCTCTTAGCAGCGAAATATGGGTACGTTGTCGGCGAAGAGACGACTGGTCCAGAGCTCACGCGAATCGAAGAGACGCTCGGATATCTCGAACCTGTTGTTGAAGAGTGATTGAGTAGGAAGATACTTCCCCATCGCTCGGGTTTCGTTACATATGACGATTTATGCGGTGAGCGGCCGGTTTCAGAGCCGAGATGGATTTAGTGACTTCTCGAAGACGATTGAGGCACCAAATGAATCCGTTGCTGAAGAGCGGACGTACGCGACAATTGGGAGCCAGCACGGCTTGAAGCGAACGCAGATCGAAATTGACGACGTTGAAGTTTCCTCCGAGGTTGTCACACAATGATGGACCAAGGTCAGCAGCAGCTTCAGCAGCTCTCACAAGAACTCCAGGCTATAGAAGAGGAGATCGAACAACTTCGTGCAGAGGTAAATAGCATACAGGCTGAACAAACAGCAATCGATGATGCAACCGATGCACTCGAAACGCTCGAAACCGGCTCGACAGTTCAAGTGCCACTTGGTGGCGGTGCATTTGTCCGCGCAGAAATCAAAGATATAGATGAAGTTATCGTCGGCCTTGGTGGTGAATTTGCGGCTGAACAACCTGCCGATGATGCTGCTGATGCACTGGAGATGAAGCGTGACGCACTCGACGACCGAATCGCTGAGTTGCGTGATGAAATAGACGAGCTTGAGTCTGAGAGTTCTGAAATTGAGCAACAGGCACAGCAGATGCAACAGCAACTCCAACAACAGCAGATGCAGCAGATGCAGCAATCCGACGACCAGTAAGTGAACCTACAAGACCCTGTCTATGTTTGATGGACTGAAAGACAAGCTCAACACATTTCGTGAGGACGTCGAGGAAAGTGCAACAACCGCGTCCGAAAACGCATCATCAGCAGACCAACCAACGGATACAGGTGAGACGACTGCTGACGAAGATGACGGCCCTGGGGCTCTCAAACGGGCGGCTGCCCTTGCCACTGGGAAAGTCGTCATCGAAGAGGAAGATCTTGAAGACCCATTGTGGGAGTTAGAAATGGCACTGCTTGAGAGCGATGTGGAAATGCAGGTTGCAGAGGAGATACTCGATACCGTTCGAGCTAATATCCTTGGCGAGACACGAGCACAGGTCGACACGACGGCCGAACTCGTTGAATCGGCTCTCGCGGATGCACTTGCGGATGTGATTAGTGTTGGGCAGTTCGACTTTGAGAAGGCAGTCTCTGAGGCCGACAAACCACTGACGATTATCTTCACTGGTGTCAATGGCGTTGGGAAAACAACGACGATTGCCAAGCTCACCCAGTATTTAGAATCACGAGGATTCTCGGCCGTGATGGCGAACGGCGATACCTATCGGGCTGGCGCGAGTGAGCAGATACAGAGTCATGCAGATGCATTGGATACGAAGCTCATCGCTCATGAGCAGGGCGGCGACCCAGCAGCTGTTCTCTATGATGCCGTCGAATATGCAGAAGCAAACGATGTTGACGTCGTGTTAGGCGATACAGCCGGACGACTTCACACCTCGAATGACCTTATGGCACAATTAGAAAAAATTGACCGTGTCGTTGAACCGGATATGACATTGTTCGTTGATGAGGCAGTGGCCGGCCAAGACGCTGTTGAGCGGGCAAAAACATTTAATGATGCCGCTCAGATCGACGGAGCAGTTCTGACAAAGGCTGACGCTGACTCGAACGGAGGCGCGGCAATTTCAATCGCATACGTAACTGGCAAGCCAATTCTATTTTTAGGTATCGGGCAAGAGTATAGTGATCTTCAGCGCTTCGACCCCGATGCATTAGTTGAGCAGCTTCTTCGTCCGACATAACAATAGCTTCTGTGACCGGTCGCCACACGTCGCCTGACGTGTCGACAGTATCAATCCATTCTGGTCCGCACGTGACACGCGTCGCGTGGTATCCTGTTCAGAGTCAAACCTGAGGATTTCTACAAGCGGTGCAGGCCGAGTGGGGGTCGTTCCCGATTGGAAATCAAAGACCTCCGTGATGACGAGACGTTCTGCGTCTCAGACTACGACCCTGAGATATTTCAGAATCTCGGGTCAGGATATGCATGCTAATGTTGGCTGTACCGGCACGGCCCACAACACAACCGTCCTATCGCATACGGCTGAGAACTGTCCGAAGTTGGGGCACGGTTTGTGATTGTGGAATCCCATGATTTCAGTTTTAGGAGAACCTCAGTGAGATTACCTATCTTTAGGGCCGAGCAGTTTGAGAAGGGCCACCATTGTCACCGGCTGCTGCTATCATGCTGATATCCCGATCGCCAATCTCCGTGGCGTCTGTCTTGTTGTGTTCATCACACGGCTCAACCCGTCGGGTTTCGTCTCGCGATTCTGTAATCCTGTGGAGCAAGCAGCTCGAGATGAGCTGTGTATATGTATAACCTGATGGAATCGAGTGCTGGAGGAAGGCTTTACACGACCGCCTCGCATATCTACTCGCAAATGGTACTCGATAATCTTGGGAGTTCTCTGCGTAGTAGCTTAGATACGCTCCAGGGAAAGTCCCGTCTTGACGAGGACGATGTTGAGGAGATCGTCAAAGAGATCCAGCGGTCGCTCCTCTCTGCAGATGTCGAGGTTGGGTTGGTCATGGACCTCTCAGACTCGATCGAAGACCGCGCCACAAACGAAGAGCCCCCCGGGGGAACGTCTGCGCGCGATCACGTGCTTAAGATTGTCTATGAAGAACTCGTCGACCTCGTCGGCGAGTCGACTGAAATCCCACTCGAGTCACAGACAATCCTCTTAGCTGGCCTCCAAGGCTCGGGGAAGACCACCTCTGCGGCAAAGATGGCCTGGTGGTTCGCGAAAAAGGGCCTGCGGCCGGCTGTTATTCAGACCGATACGTTCAG
>JAQCNF010000111.1 GCA_028275165.1 Haloquadratum sp. | reverse complement strand
GACTGTGGCTTCATACACGAGGATAGTCGTGATGATGATGAGTTCGCTTGCTTGAGGTGTGGCAAGGAACTGTACACAAATCACAACGCAGCGCGGAATATTGGTTGGAATCTTGTCCAGCACTGGCTCACGTCTGGTTCTGGACAGGCAGACTGTCAGGTCGATTTGAACTCAACGACAGTGAGCAGGAACGACAATTTGACGCCTGCCACGTTTCGTGGCCAGACTGGGAGTCCACTGACGAGCCCACCCTCTTAGGAATAGGTGCCTGACTCGGGAGTATATCTTGCAACAGCACTGTCCTCTCGTGTTTCTATCAATGTTTATATTGACGCGTCCTTGTGAATAACCATGAGACTCCGGACCGCGCTAAATACATATAAGCGCGACCATTCTGAGCGTTTTCCTGGCGAGAGCCCTACTACTTCTGGAGCCTTTTCTGGCCATGGTGACCGGCTTGTTCATATCGGTCACAATGGAGCGTTGCGCGATTATTCTGCAGCACTCTCTGGGCTCCACGGAATCGACCGCTCGCGGTTTGCTATCGAAGCGAATGGGAATATACAGTGGTTTGACCAATTAGAGACAGTTCGACAACACTATTATCAAGAGACGACCCTCGTCGAGACCGAATATGATGCAGGAGAGTTTACTGTTCATCAATTTGACCTTACTCTTGGACGGGCTCACCTGACACACGTTGAGCTCCGCGGTGCAGTTCCGACTGATGCTCAGTTGACAGCCTTCGTGACACTTGCACCGGAAGGCCGTGAGACGCAGGTGGCACGGTTGATTCACGAACAAGAAGGGCCGAACAACACGAAGGCAGTTGAGGTGTTTCATCGGCATGAGCATGACTATATAACTGCATCAACGGGGCTGTCTGATGTTCGTGGGCAAGTACCTGAGGGCTTCGATGAGATTCTTTCGTCTGAACCGTTCGAGTACCCTCGTGATGGTGTCATCGAGCGGTTCGAAGATACACACCTCAGCGGTGACATCGTCGTCTCAGCTCCGCTTGAGTTGTCGGGGCGCGCAGCACAAACAACACTCGTCACGCAGCTCTCCGACCACCGCGAGATGACCCGTCGTGAAGCGCTCGATGACTTGCAGTACTGTGCGAGCCAACACCGCAATGACGACGATATTCGATCTGCAGCGAAAGACCGAGCCGGCATACGAGTCTCGAACGTTGTTCCGCGAAAACAAACGGTGCAACAGGATCTCCGGGCGCTCTCGTTACTTACGGCGCCTTCTGGAGCACACATAGCCGGACCAGAATTCGACCCATTTTATGAAAACTCCGGCGGGTATGGATATACTTGGTTCCGTGATGAGGCTGAGTGTGCAAAATATCTGCTTGCCAGCGATCAGTTGCTGGATATCGATCTTGAGAGCGAATACGAGGATATCGTCTCTTTCTTTATTGAGACACAGCTCTCAGATGGGACATGGCCTCATCGAGTGTGGGCGATTGACGGATCATTAGCCCCGGGGTGGGCGAATGCCCGGCTTGAGGGTTCCGATAAACCAGAGTACCAAGCCGACCAGACGGCGAGCGTCATTACATTTTTGGCTCGCATTCTAACCACTCGACGTGAATCACTGACCGCCGAAGAGCAAGGGCATATTGAGAGGGCAATCGATGATGGAGTGAGTGGCCTCAATGACTCAGTTGGAGGCGATAACCTCCCAGAGCGATGTCAGAATGCATGGGAGAATATGGTCGGACAGTTCACACATACAGCAGCAACGTTTCTAGAAGCATATGCTGCTGTCTCGCAGGCGCCTGTTGAATCAGCTCTCCAGCGCCACGCAACTGAGCAAGCCAAGCAGCTTTTTGACGGAATTTCACAGCTTTGGAGTGAATCAACTGGCCACTACGTCATGCGGTTGGATGACGGCGATGAGGACCACCGACTTGATTCCTCGACACTATCATTAACGACCGCGTTTGCCAGATATGACGAAGCAGTTGGACTTCCAACACGGGCGTTATCGCGGCTCGAATCACATCTTCGCACCACGCTCACACAGCTCCATCGCAGGAGTTCAGATCAGTCTGCTGGTGGTCTCATTCGTTTCGAGGACGATTACTGGCGGAGTGGAGACCAACATAAAGAGAAGGTGTGGTCTGTATCGACGGCGTGGGGATCGACAGCCGCAGCTGAGGCTGCGACAATATTCGAGTCACATGACCGTGCCGGTGTTGCTGCGGAGTTTCTCTCGATTGCGACTGAACTGTATGAATATATCCAGTCAGACGGGACTTTCAGCACCGAAATGGGATACCTGGCAGAGCAGGCGTTTGATGATGGCAGTCTCGATAGCGCTGCGCCATTGGCGTGGCCACACTCTCTTCGACTCCATGCGACAGGACTACTCGCTGAAAAGGATGCACTCCCAGCGCCAAAGCCATCACCGTCGGGCCCGACAACACAGCCTCGATGGACAACTGGAGAGAAATACGGGGTTGGGACCGTAGCAGATCATAATCGTGAGGATTCCTCACGGGTCTGGTTTACTCTCACAGAGGGGTCATTGACCGAGATACGGTTCCCACGAGTCGACCTCATGAACTTCCGAACAATCGATTTGTTAGTTGTTGACACAGATGAAGAGACAGAATACACAGCCCGCTCGCATAATGAAACGCGGGTTGATGATACCTCTGACACTGTTAGGCGACGAGCAGAGATCGTTGACACCGAGGCGCTCATGTTTAGGCATGTCATCACAGAAACAGGCGATGGCCGTGGGCACCAATGGACGCTCACAGCTGAATACGCAGCCGATCCGAATCACGATGCGCTCCTGACAGAGATCGAATTTAACGCTCATGATGAGAATGAGTATGAAGTGTACGTCATCGCCAACACGGCGCTCACGAACACCGGTGCCACTGACCGTGGACTCCGTGTCGGACAGACTGGTGATTATCAACTCGTTTCGCGGGCAACTGAGACATATCAAGACGAAGCAGAGACAAAACCGCTGCTCATCGATGAAAATGGTGAGGAGTACAGTGTTGCTGTCGCGCTAACAACCACAACTCGATTCGACTGGGCGACAGTCGGGATTGCTGGTTCATCGACACTCTCTGAGTTCTTCGGGGCCGGAGTGGAACCGGAGCCGGAGGAGCAGCTGGATGATGAAAATATCGTGTTAGTCGGGTTGCTAGGCTCTGGCGAGACGGTTACTGAGACGCTCTCAATCGGATTCGCTGAAGAAGCTGATACTGCTGGTGCACTGGGCGAAGCTGCCGGTGCACTCACTCGCGGCTATGAAACGGTTCGAAGTGAGTATATTCAATCTTGGCAGGAATTCCTGGCTGATAAATCACTTCCGAAGTCGGTTCAGAGAAGCACATCGCTTGCAGAACAGTATACAGTTAGTTTGATGACGTTGCGAGCGGTTGAGGACAAGACGTTCTTAGGCGCAGGAATTGCATCGCCATCCGTCCCATGGGGTGTGGCAGTGAACGCCAGTGAGGCGAAAGGATATGGATATAATTTTGTCTGGTCGCGAGACCTGTACCAAGTCTTCACTGTATTTGAGGCGGTCGGAGATCTCGAAACTGCGACCCAGTCACTGGAGTTTATTTATGAGTATCAACAGGACTCGAAGGGCTTCATCCCACAGAACACGTACCTGAACGGCCGGACTCGGTGGGGAGGCGAGCAGATGGACAATATTTCATTCCCACAGGTTATGGCATGGATGCTGTATGACAGCGGTTTGACTTTCGATGATGTCGAATACAGCTATCACAATGTGAGACGCTCTGCTGATTACGTCGCTTACAATGGACCACAAACAGCACAAGAGAGATGGGAAGAGGAATCCGGATATTCTCCTTCATCTATTGCGGCTGAGATTGCCGGTCTCGTTTGTGCAGCTGACATCGCAGTTCAAGAAGACCACCTTGCCGATGGGCTGATCTGGGCTGCACTTGCTGATTCGTGGACAGCAGATGTCGAGTCGTGGACCGCGACTGAGACAGGAACAAAGCGTCATCAACACACCCCATATTATGTTCGCGTGACGCGACACGGCGACCCTGACGCTGGACAACTACGAACGCTCGCAAACAACGGGCCAACCCTCGATGAGCGTGAAATTATTGATGCAGGCTTTCTTGAACTCGTGAGGCTGGGAATCAAATCACCAGACGATACAATCGTTCGGAATTCGATCAAAGAAGTCGATAACACGATTCGAGTTGATCTCCCGGAAGGGCCGGCGTTTTATCGCTACAATGGTGATGGGTATGGCGAGCGGGCCGTGGAGGACGAAGGTGCGCCATGGTCGATCGATGCGAAAGGAAAAGGGCGGCTCTGGCCTATATTTACCGGCGAGCGCGGTGAATATGAGCTTCGACGTGGAGCCGAGGATGGCTCCTTAGAGCCAAGAAATCTCCTGGAGACGATGTCGGAGTTCGCTAACTCAGGGCGGATGATTGCTGAGCAGGTCTGGGATAGACAGCATAGCACCGATTATAATTGGGAACTTGGCGAAGGCACAGGGGCTGCAACGCCATTGGCGTGGTCAATGGCGCAGTATGTGAGACTTGCACACGGTATTGACGCAGGAGAGCCAGTCGAAATGCCGCAGGTTGTCGCAGACCGATATCAAGAGAGTAGCCGGCCTGAAGGGCCAACACTCGAGGCAAACACTCGATATCTGGCAAACAAACTCGTTGTCTCTGGTCGAAGCGATGCAGCCATGATTGCTGTCAAGACACCATCGGAAACGAAGGTTATCGAACCAACCGGTGACTCCTTTGAGGTAGCGTTGGATATTGAATTTGGCGAGGACCAGGTGATCGTCGCTGCGGCATCAACGACCGACCTATCGACAGCAGGGACCAGTGTTCGCCGGTTCACGCTTTAACAGTCGAGCGACTGTGTGTCGTGTCGTAGAACGAACTGCCGTCTGCACTCGTGACCGTTCGCTAAAGTTCAGGGGGTTCATCACCTACAAAGTCGCGTGGGACGGCTTCCGTCAGACGACGTTAACCCGAAGTACACCAGCCAGCAATGATCGATTTGTAGACACACGGAATGGGCGAATCGTCATAGGAATCGATTCAACTGTCGTGTGTGTTCGTATCAAGATCATATGACCGTGGGGCTGGTGTAAGTGTCGCGCACAAGTGGTTACGAAGGCAAGAGGACAGAAATGTGCCTGCTCTCAACACACACCCACAGATGCGGAAATGCGAGTTGCGACGTCCACAAGAGCGAATCCGTAGCCCGCAAAGTCACAGTGTGAGTTTGAGACAGCAGGCATCGCCGTGGGCGCCCCGACCGTGACCCATCGCACCGTTGAAGGCCATCAGACAGATGGCGTGTCGGGCGTGTTCAATCAATCCATCGGAGTCGTATCGTACCGAAGACGAAGTCTTCCATGATGACTCCGAGTTCGTCTCTCGAACCACGTGACTCTTAAAATAATTCACTGGTACGTGATTGCCGACGTGCGAGGAGAGAGGCCCTCCTTTGGGTAAGATATCACCTACGCTGAGAGAATCAAAACCCGTTTATTAGCACCGACTGAGATGTAGAGTATACATGATTGAAGTTGGTGATGCTGCGCCGAAAGTGACAGCAAAAAATCAACATGATGAACTGATCTCTCCGGATTTTGATGAACCGACAGTCGTCTATTTTTATCCCAAGGATTTCACCGGCGGGTGCACGATTGAGGCAAACGACTTCCAAGCAGCACTTCCAGAGTTTCAGGAGGCTGACGTTTCCGTGTATGGTGTCTCGATGGATAGTGTAACGAGTCACGCTGACTTCGCTGCAGAGGAGGGGATTACCTTTGACCTCCTCGCCGACCCTCATGGGGAGATTGCTGCTGCATTTGATATTGATACTGAGGGCGGATACACCGGTCGCCGAACATTTGTCTTGGCTCATAATGAAGTCGTTTCGATATATGATCCTGAGCTATCGAACCCTTCAGGTCATGCTCGTGAGGTGCTGACCGACATGGAGCAAAAGTATGTGCGTGGGTAATCAGTTCGGACAGCTAACTAGTAAATAGATATCCCCGACCGAAATCCTCGTGTATTCCCCTTTGGTTCGGTTCAATTTTATATTCGGAGGATTGCTCAGGGAGACACCTCTGGAAAGATATCAGATTTATATATGTGTCTGTTCAATCTCGTCAAATAGTGTCTTCACCATCCGTTCAATCTCATCACGTATTTCGCGCACCTGTTTGAGAGGTTCCCCATCCGGGTCATCAAGCGCCCAGTCGCGCACCTCAATATCTTCACTAACATCTCCGATATCAAGTGTCGAACAGCCCATCGTCGCAATATACTCACATGACTGCAGTTCCTTGGGCGTGATTTTCCGGGGCGTTCGATCTGAGAGGTCAAGTCCTACCTCATGCATCACTTCAACGACTCCGTCGTGAACATGGTCGGCAGGGTTGGTTCCACCAGTCAAGATGATAGTGTGATCCTCGAGACCGCGTTGTTCGCGTTCTCGTTCTGCAAACGCCATGGACATCTGTGAGCGACCAGCATTTTGAACGCACATGAAAGCGATACGAATTGAACCACCATCAGAAAAATTGTTCATTGTACGGAAGATAATTGGGTCTGCTTGTAGGTTTCGTCCGGCAGTTCATCAAGCAATTCGATGACTTGTCGTTCAATTTCTGTGCTAATCGCCATGACGGATTCTATATCGGCATCGGCAGGGTCGATACATCTCCAGTCACGGACAATTATACCGGCAGGGAGGTCATCAATTGACAGCGAACATCCCATCAGTGCGACAATGTCGCACTCTCGTATCTCTTCAGATGAAATTTTTCTTGGTACCTGTGTGGATAGGTCATACCCTTTCTCACGCATTACCTGAACCACGTTTGGGTAGATTTCAGTTGCAGGGTCCGTTCCACCACTGATGATATTGATATCAGAGCGGTTTCGAATTTGGATTTGCGTCTTGGCGACGGCGGTCGCGATTTGACTCCGGCCCGCATTTTCTACACACACGAACCCGATGCGGTATCTTTTTTCAGTCTCGGCCTGGCTCATGCCGACTTATTCATAAAGTAAGTATATAATCGTTCCTTGGGACAGGCATTGACAACTATAGAGAGATATAGAGAGAAAATCATCAAGATTATTGAACCTCTTGACAAGCATAAGTGCGACAAAGATCAAATACCGCCAAAGTGCTGGCAGGTGCGATGTAACACTTCTCACAACTGTCGATGGCAGTTGTGTGTTGCCGGGTGGATTCGTCATCACAGACGGAGCGTCCGGTATGCATTCACACTCTCATCCATCCGATACATCTTCGAGAGGTCAACTTGAGCGTGATTCGTCTGTAACGGCACAGCCCGTTCCATTTTTGCAGCGTGCGGTCAGCACGGTCGTAGGGGTTGTCTTCGCGACAGTTTTACTTCAAATGGGGGTGACTGCACCCACGCACATCTTTATTTCCTCAAAATTCACACTCAATAATCAGAGCAGCAGCTGTGCCGAGTTACACACACATACAACCGTCTGGGTAAGTAGCGAATCGCTGGATGTCAGTGTCGTTTCTACATCCGTGTATGTATATAGGATATATAGAAGACAATATGTGCGTATAGACATATTAGTATCCTTTTTATCAGTTCTGTAGGGAATTTTAAATGATGTCATCTGACCCAACAGAAGAGAAAAGACGTATCACACGGCGAACAGCACTGACGAGCGCTGCAGGTCTTAGTACGATCGCGATTGCCGGGTGTACGCAGTCTGATAGTGGCGGTGGAAGCGATGGGGGCAGTGAGAGCACTGAAGCTAGTGGCGAGGACGGAGGCGGAAGTGGAAGCGAAAGTGAAGGTGGTAGTAGCTCTGAGAGCAGTGAAATGCTCTCTGGGGATATTGGAATTGCAGGATCCAGCACCGTCTTTCCTCTGGCAACAGCCGTCGCTGAGATATATTCAGAGGATCACCCGCAGGTCAACATTGACATTAGCTCAACCGGCTCTGGTGGGGGATTCTCAAACTTCTTCTGTGTTGGCGAGACAGACTTCAATAACGCCTCTCGACCGATAAAAGAAGAAGAGGCGGGACTCTGTGAAGAAAATGGTGTTGAGTACGTGGAACTAGTTGTTGCAACTGACGCACTTACCGTCGTTGTCTCAAATGACAATGATTACGCAACTGAATTGACGGTCGAACAGTTAGCTGAGATATGGGCAGCAGACGGTGCAGACACGTGGAGCGAGATTAATAGCTCTTGGCCAGATAAAGAAATCAATCGCTTCGGTGCTGCTGATACATCGGGGACATTCGACTACTTTGGCGAGCAGATCTTGGGTGAGCGCGCACACACTGATGATTATCAGGCGACTGAACAAGACAATACAATCGCACAAGGTGTCCAAGGCGATAGGCTTGCAATCGGATACTTTGGGTTCTCGTATTTCTATAACAACCCTGATCAATTGACTTCGGTCGCCATTGCAGATGGTGGTGATACCTATGTGAAACCAAGCCTTGAGGCAGCTGCCTCCGGAGAATACACACCTCTGTCACGACCACTCTTTACATATCCAGCCGTTGAATCGCTTGCTGAGGAGCACGTCGCGGACTTTGCTCAATTCTTTGTCGATCAGACAGACAACGAATCACTTGTCGCTGGTGACGTTGGGTATGTCCCAGCAACACAGAGCCTCAAATCTGAGCAGGTGGAAAAACTGAACAGCGCTATCGAACAAGCACAGAATTGAGCAAGCGTCATTGAGGTCATATTTTATGACAGTTTTGTGTCGCAGGGAGATATGGTTGAATTGTCTCACAAGAGAAATCAACACGGAATCAGGGTAGTCAATCATGAGTAGCGAAAACATAGCACCGGAACTCCAACGATCTAGTGGGGTAGAGCGGCTCAAGGAAACTGGGTTTGGAAGCATTTTCTTCATCTGTGCAGCTATTACAATTTTTACCACAGTCGCGATTGTCGCTACACTGCTGTCAGACGCAATAGTATTTTTCTCAGAGATTCAAATCGTTGATTTTCTACTCGGGACAAACTGGAGTCCAAATCCCCGTGGCGAAGGGCTCGCATTCGGAATCATTCCACTGGTGATAGGAACGCTCACCGTAACGATTACCGCAGCGTTCATTGCACTCCCTGTAGGCACGCTAACTGCAATTTATTTGAGTGAATACGCGAATCCACAGGCGCGATCAGTTCTGAAGCCATTACTGGAGATTCTCGCCGGGATTCCAACAGTCGTCTACGGGTACTTTGCGTTAGTTTATGTGACGCCTGCACTCAAGGCAACTCTGTTTCCCAATATGAGCACATTCAACGCGCTCTCAGCGTCGCTCATGGTGGGTATTCTGACTATCCCGATGGTTTCTTCGATCAGTGAAGATGCAATGAGCGCTGTTCCTGACTCGCTTCGACAGGCTGGGTACGGATTAGGTGCAACGAAGTTTGAGGTTTCGACGGGAATCGTCACGCCAGCGGCCCTGTCTGGTATCGTTTCATCGTACATTCTCGCCATCTCACGAGCAATTGGCGAAACGATGATCGTTGTCGTTGCGATGGGATCACAGGCGAGAATGCCGCCAGTACGCGAAACGATTGCTGGGATTCCATATGTCGCACCGAGTGACGTGCTTCTTGACTCTGGGATGACGATCACAGTAGCAATGGTACAGATTGCTGGTGGCGACTTAGTTGGTGGAACCCTCCCATATGACGCAATGTTTGCACTCGGTTTGACTCTGCTCGTGATTACACTCATTATGAACGTCCTTAGCGATATAATCGCACAGCGATATCGGGAGGCGTACTGAATGGCGGTTGAACGACAGTCATCAGCGAGTGACTTTGAGAGTATCAGTCGCCTCAAGGGCGCTCTATTCGAGTACCTGACACTCGGTGCCTCTGTGATCGGGTTATTCGCTCTTGCAATTTTGCTTATTTACGTTTTTGTCGATGCATTTGCGCTTTCGACAGCTGGTCCCGAATGGCTTCTCACGTACTTCCTCACACTTGTTGTGCCATTTATCGGATTTTGCTTGTATAGCATCGATAGTCGAAGGGTCACACGTCAAGCCATCATTGCGCTCGGTGGCGGGCTCGTTGGTATCGCAGTGCCGTTCGTCATTATTGAGACGTACATCGCTTCGATCCCCCGATTGACCTGGCAAATAACATATCTATTTGTCATCGTCGCTCCAACGACGGGGACCCTCGCAACGATGGCTAGTCGAGAACCGGCAGGGAAAGCTGGCTTTGGACTTGTTGGCCGGATCGTGGGCGGTGCAGCACTTGGTGCCGCGGTCGCAACGATATTTCTCGTTTTTGATGATTTATCGTGGTTCTTAGCCTATACAACCGGTATCGTCCCAGCAGTTGGAACATATATATATGTACGTTCAACTGGTGTCTCAGTGATAATTGCTATTGTCGGTATCGTTCTATCTGGCGTGCTTCGAAATATTATTTCGGTGTATCCATCGTCAGCAATCATTTTCGTGTGGACCGTTGGTGTCCCTTTGGCTGTTGTAGCAGCCGGTCTAGTGCACATTCGAGGGCGAAGTCAGCAGGCCGTTGTTGGGGTTGGAATTGCAACTGTCATTGCGGCCGGAAGCGGTGTGTTGTTTCAGCCCTCCGTCTTGCCAACCGGTTCGGGTGTTGCTATCACAGCAATGATGACCGCTCCGGTCGCAGTCTATCTGACTGACGCTTTCGACAATGAGGGAGGCAGACTCGGATTGACACTTCCAGTGCTCATCGTTGGTGGAGCGGTTCTCGGAGCACTCATCGTCCAGAGTTTCGGAATACAGAGCCCAGAGATGTGGCTTACACTTGAATATATCACAGAAGCACCATCACGAAACGCACGAGAGGCTGGACTGTATCCTGCAATCGTCGGGTCGGTAATTATCATTATCCTCGTTGCGATCATCTCGTTCATTCTCGGTGTCGGCGCAGCCGTGTTTCTGGAGGAGTACACCTCCAGCAGCGGTCTCACAGGTTCGATCGCCCGAATATTACAGATCAATATTGCGAACCTGGCAGCGGTCCCGTCAGTTGTCTATGGACTCCTCGGGCTCGGCTTGTTTGCCAACGGGCTTGGATTGGGTCTTGGAACGGCTGTCACAGCAGCACTCACGCTTGCATTACTTATTCTTCCGATTACCGTCATATCGTCACAGGAGGCAGTTCGGTCCGTGCCCGACGAACTTCGGCAAGGTTCATATGCGATGGGTGCGACCCGCTGGCAAACAACGAAGAACGTCGTTCTTCCAGAGGCGATGCCAGGGATTCTCACAGGAACGATTCTTGCATTGGGTCGCGCGATTGGTGAAACAGCCCCACTTATTATGATTGGAGCGGCCACAACTGTGTTCAATGCCCCAAATTCTGTGTGGAGCGCATTCAGCGCGATGCCGATGCAGATTTACGCATGGGCGGGATTCCCACAGTCAGAATTCCGCTACGGTGTTGTTGCTGCCGGTGTGGTGACACTGCTGATTGTCCTCATTAGTATGAATGGAGCAGCAATCATCATTCGCAATCGACTGGAACGGAGTACATAATGTCACAAGACGAAGTCTCAGAGACAAATACCGATTCACTCATTACGACAGACGTACAGTCGGAATCAACTGATCAAACGACCGAGACGAGTAAGGCCGAAACCATCGTCGCAACGGAGAGTCTTGATGTCTACTATGACAATGATCAAGCAATCGATAATGTCAGCATGGAGATTCCCACAAACAAAGTTACCGCACTCATCGGTCCCTCTGGGTGTGGGAAGTCTACGTTCCTTCGTTGCTTGAACCGAATGAACGACCTCATCGACATCGCACGCGTTGATGGGGTAGTCACGCTTGATGGGACCAATATTTACAACGACGATGTTGATCCTGTTGCGCTCCGTCGGAAAGTCGGCATGGTGTTTCAAGAGCCGAATCCATTCCCGAAGAGTATCTATGACAACGTTGGATATGGACTCAAAGTACAGGGCAAGAAAGTTACGGACGAACGTATTGAGGAGGCACTTCGCGGCGCTGCGCTCTGGGATGAGATTCATGACCGTCTTGACCAATCTGGATTAGAACTCTCTGGTGGACAACAACAACGACTCTGTATTGCGCGGGCAATTGCTCCCGATCCTGAAATATTGCTGATGGACGAACCAACATCGGCACTTGACCCGATTGCCGCCTCAAAAATCGAGAATCTGATTGATGAGTTGGTCGAGGAGTATACCGTGATTATCGTTACACACAATATGCAGCAGGCCGCTCGGATATCCGACAAGACAGCCGTATTCCTCACTGGAGGCAAGCTTGTCGAATATGACAACACTAGTAAAATATTCGAGGACCCAGAGCACGAGCGGGTTGAAGACTACATTACCGGAAAGTTTGGCTGAACTCGGCAAAGAATTCTTATGGATAATCAGCGCTCCCAGATAAAAACGCACGTTCTCTCGACTCGAAGGCAACCACCCGCTCCTCAGTTCAACGAGCGGCTCTCCCAACTCGGAAATGAGAGAGGACAGAACAGGAAGCGAAACGGTGGTGTGGCCGACGGTTCCACAACAGATACTGAGACCTACCCTCCAATCGGAGAGCATGTATTTTCGGCTTCACTTTCACTTCCAATATTGTCTGAGTAGGAGACCCATTCAGTGGAGTTCAGCCCAATTCAGACTGACGAAGACGATTAATCACGGGTTGTGGACACCTTACAGCCTCCTGGTTTGATCACTGTAGGCCCTCGCTGGAAGCACCGCGAAGGCACGTATTGAACCATCTCACAAACAGATAACCGGCGTGACATCCACCCACGAGTCAAGTCGTGGGCTTCCCGAGCCTGTGACTCCCGTCGATTTGGATGGTCGAGAAGATTTGTGATCCGACAACGACAGGCAGTGCCACGCGAGACTCCGATCCGCCGAACAATTCGGCAGGGACTCGGAGTTCCCTAATTGTTTCATCTCGGCGTTGGCAGTCGGCTCGGTTTTTGATTTCGGCTGGAAGCCGT
>JAQCNF010000107.1 GCA_028275165.1 Haloquadratum sp. | reverse complement strand
GCTGTGCGGTCACCGTTCCAGCCGCAAACACTGGCAGTGCCACGCTTGCGAGAACTGTGAGTGTCACCAGCACCAGGAGAATCGAACTCAGCCGTCGTCTTCGTCTTCGTCTGACTCTCATGTGAAAACCTACTTGTGTCCTGCCACTTAAATTTAACTTGTAAATAAATGGAGTAACCATCTGCATACAGTTAGCATATACGCGTATATCGTTGGGGATGCCAGCAGGCACATTTGATGATGAGAAGTATGGAAACTGAAAAACCAGCAAGCCTCTAAACTAATAGGAAAAGAGGCAGAGCTTGGGCGGTCAAAGCCACCCCGATCGGAATCAGTGCGTAAATTGTTAGATGGCGTTGACACCAATCTTGAGGTTACCACATGATTATACGCGACTACGGAGGGAGAGATAGATATTCATTATCTCATCCTCACCGTCACTTGTAATATCAGATCAACATTCACACATGAACCACATCAAGACTGTGACCGACGAGCGGGTCTGGACTATCGATATTAACTCACTCTCTCAGAGAGTGTTCGCGACACATGAAATCGATTATAACCTCAATCTCGCGCTGAAGCCTCTCAGTGATCGTCGTTGGGTTGATGATGTGACATACTGTCATATCACATTTCAAAACGGCAAAACTGGACAAAGGGTGTAGAACCAGTTCAACAAAGTAGTCACGACTGCGGTCCAAAAGCTCCGAGGAATTGATGACCGTCTTGTATTGAATTGTGGTGCTGGAGTCAGTCGAAGTACCGCTGTCGCTGCAACTGTCATCGCCGTGCATGAGGAGACCACCTTCCAACAGGCACTTACACACTTGCAAACGCTCGGCCAACTGTCGATCCATATGACTCTGTTCAGGAATATGGTATTGACTACGTAACATCCCATCCTGGCTATTGAGAAAGACTAAATCTGCGAGTAATCAACGCAATGATTACTGCAGCCAGCGTTACGGCCAGTGTCATGACTGTATATCGGCAGCAGGCGGGGAGGCCGTTGACACTGATCGGCTCAGTTATTGATCTATAGTATTGATCGAACCGTGACAATCGAAGGACTACCCGGAATTCTGTCGAGGCCACAAATTGATAACAATGGTAGTGAGATTCACGACTGCGTCGAGGGTCACATTAATCGCACAGACGAGTTTATTCCTTTAGCTGGCGGCTTGGAGTTATCAACGTCGGTAATAGGCAAGTTAATTCATTGCTCTGTTTCGGAACTATAACAATTATACGAGATTTACGCGTCTCTTTTGGGCTCTCAAAGGGCTCAGTTCGACGGAGTAATTCACCCTGACACACTCTCCATCTCAGGGCAAGTGTCTCAGATATCTATGTAGACATCCAGAAGGGACGCTGAGCAAATACACTCGTGAATTAAACCGGTACAATAAGTATCCCTTCAGCCTCTAAGAGGTTCACAATTGACAGCTAGTCTAAACTCCGGGGAGCGCCAAGGAAGCCGTCGATCGATATTGACTCTCATGAGCGTGTCATAGAATGGATTTCACAGTATAGTCAATATACTTACTGTTTCAGGCCAAAACAGATTGAGAGAGCTGTGCACTTGGTGCACGTAATTAAGGACAAGTCAGAGTGGGCTTTTTTCATCCGAATACTGATGTTTCGTGGCTACTGACTGCACGACTCGGAGCGAACAGCCGTCATGATAATGAGTTTGACGGTCAGACTGCCGCTGGCTCCGAACCCGTAGACAACTGTGTGGACCATTTTATAACACGCTGTCTCATTACAGATATCCAAATAGTTATACATCAAACCAGGGCATATGTGTATGTGACCGCAGGCAGAGACTTTTGGATTCAAAACGACAATCATCACGAGCTCGCAAAAATGTTTGAGCGAAATGTAGAGGTCACGTCACCACGCCACGTGAGATGTTGTTATTGTGGGCTGACCCACTGCAGTTGGGGCGCTACGACCGTCACGTATTACGAATACAACGGACCCTCAGTTTAGCCTGTTTCGTGCAACAGCCGTCTTGATTGGTGAGTGAACAACCTACACAGGGCGATTCTCCAAGAAATAGAGACATTCTTGAGCAGTTGAGTTTCGTTCTCCACCGACACACGATATGAATATCATCTGTGATGCTCTCCTCGAAGGGAAACGAGTACCAGCTTATCTGTGCGCTCACACAGACTGCCATCGCCGGGGTCAGGACCATTTCAGTTGCGTTCGTAGCACGGTTCAATAGACGATTTGAATATGGTATGATAAAGAGGATCAGCAAGGTCTCCATGCGCCGGATCGAAGCCATCGCCACTGTCCATTCACCTTTCAATCGTCGCACCGAGTTCTCTCGGGACGGGAGAGAAATGAATGTTTGCGATCAAATATATCTCAGCAGTGGTAATCGCTATATGCGAAATCTCTGATCGAACGGGTAAATCATCTACTGGACAGGCGCAGTACCAGATATAACTGCCCCGCTACTAACAATGAGAAGAGCACCGACGTTGAAAGTACCCCAGTCGACATCATCACTGGCGGACGGCTGTTCAATTGACTGCTCCGCGACTGCCTGCTCAGATTCACTTTATCGAAGGTCCAACTCGCCTGCTGAATAAGGAAGGTGATTACACCACCACCGATCAAGTCGGATATTAACATGAGTATGAGTATTATCCGTTTAGCAATCTCCCTTGGTGCAGAACCACCATCACTTGTCGCAGCGAATCTGATGACAGGGACCACAGCGACATCGATTCCGAAGTCAAGACAATCAGCAATCCCGTTATTAACTGCTCAGTTTCAGCGGTTACTGAGGCGACCACCAGCAGTCGAATGCCCGATGGGTATGACAATAATAACTCCACTCAGGAATGCACTGACACGACCACAGGGAGTATTTTTCCAAGAATCAAACGACGCACATGATCTCCTATCCTATCTTTTCCTTAGAAACATCACTGCACAGTGTTCGGTCCCAGAAAACGCCTGGTCATCTCTAAGTCACCGGCATCACAGACCCTCTGACTCTTAAGAGGCTTCTTCAGCAATGAGACCTCTCGTCTCCAGATCGATCGTAATGGCGAAGAGATGACGACCAGACACCCCTCAACCAGATGCAAAAAATATTTTCACACCCCGCTAACAGGATGCTGGTAAGAGGCTACATCAGACCGAGCGCTGCCCACACACTGGTTGACGCGGCGACAACCGAGGCTACCGACGGTGCAGGGGACATGGACAGACCGTCGCATCGTAGGCTCACAGAATATTTACAATGTCGAACTGTTCAACGACAGCCCCGGTGGCGGCTGTTGCGTACGCCTCTGGTGCATAGACGAACTCTGGATCATGTTCTGGTGCAAGGTTCACTGGGACACCAGCGTAAATTCGAACTCGATCTCGATACGCGCCATCAAATAGCTCATATACCGGAGCGTGCAGTAGTTTTCCCTTGAGATCTCAAGGAGCTATCTCCAACCTGCGGCAGCGGACGATTCTGTGAGTCCAGACGCGTGGAGCGAGTCGATGAGTCGTGAGCTGTACTCCTCAACCAGCGCCACCGGATGTATCGGATGGGAACGTCTCACCGATTCCTGCATGGTGACTGTCAGTCTCGACACGGACGAGACCCCACCGTTTGGGTCCGGAAACTCTAATGATCTCGATATCTGTACTCTCGATTGTCTTGTTATCTCTCGTAGAAACGGCGTAGAGTACCATATGGTGTCGCTTGTCAGAGCTCTCGGTCAAGAGTCATCAGACGTATTCACTTGTTATTTCGGAGGATTTTATATGTCAGTGTAAGAAACACTTGATAACGGGACCAGCGATGCATGCTGAAGATCGTTGCTGTTACGACTGTGAATTGTCGTCGACCAGTGTTAAGACCGGAGTCAACCACTCAGGACTAAGACTGGAGGAAGACGCAATACACGTCGACAGCGAGGGCATATGGCACTGCCCACACCCGACTCTTGATGAACGCGACCGATGCGTGTTCCACACGCACCCGTCCGAGCGGCCACCGGAGACCGACGCACAGGCCGC
>JAQCNF010000101.1 GCA_028275165.1 Haloquadratum sp. | reverse complement strand
GCCTCTTTAGCTTCACCTTGCTTGCCATACGTTATTGTACCCTCCGCTGTCAGTTTACAGTAATTCAGTACCAATGACTAAGATCCTCCATCTAAGTGATACACATCTCGGCAATCGCCAATACGGAAGCGATACTCGTAGAGATGATTACGTTGCTGGAAGCACCGGGACAGAAAGAAGACCGAAATCAACGCCCGCGGCCACACCAAGGACAGTGACACCGGCTCCGACCAACATCACATCGCCTGCATCGAGTTTGAGATCCGGCCTGAGTTCGCGGCCATCCCGAGAAAACGTGTAGCCGCGCATCTTTAGCACGGACATCATCGTGTTCGAGTGCTGGAGTACGGTCATGAACATCGGAATCGCTAGTTTCGTCATTTTCCGGGCGAGCCGGATCGGATTCCGGGTTTCGATGCCCAGTCCCTTCAGCTTCATCGCGTCCATGACCTGAAAGAGGTCGCCGATTGTGACGTAGAACAGCATTAGGACGTGCTCGGAGGTGAAACAGATGACTCCGGGCACGCCCAGCGAACAGAGCCCGTCGATGGTCTCGGTGATCTCCATACTGGTAAACAGGCTCGCCGTGATGAACAGGGCGCCTGACCACGCGAACGCCAGCCTGAGACCGAAGTCGAAATTCCCGCCGAACGCCGCTCCACCAGCCATCATCCTCTCAATAGCTGGGAAGGCCAAGACACCGAGTGTATTTGGAGCCTGTAACAGCAGCCGATCCATTTCGGCGGCACGCGCGCGACCGTGGCAACGCCAATACCGACGACGAACATCACCGCCATCCACTCCCAAGTCGGACCGACGTGGTGAAATACAGAGAAGACAGCCCCTCACAGAACGTTCTCGATGCGTCCGTCCGGCTTGGACTTATTCAGGAACTCGGGTACGTTGACCCCGACCTGATATTCGCGCTCGGTGGCCGTGCGTGGGACGTGCTCCGCGAACACCTCCAAGCCATCCCTGTCGGCGACGTCAACGACCCATCCTCGATTAACGAGGTCCACGGTGAATTGCATCGAGCAACGCGTAAGCACGAAGTGGATGTCCTCCCGTGTGGACACATGAGTCCGCAATTCCGAGGTGCGCAGATCAGTCACTGGGAGTACATGGACCGCATCGCTGACGGAATAAAACTGCACCAGCACAGTCGTAATTCGATGCTGTCCCCACACTTCATTATGAATTGTATCTCGAAACCCGCCAAAGATTCCGAACGCGCCATCAACAGCCTCCTTGCGGTTGTCCAACTCTTGGAGGAGCCACAGCTAGCGCGGCTCTACACGTTTGTTCTCCATGAAGAAGAGGTCACTATCGACGATGTCGTTGACTCATTAGAGATGCCGCGGACGACTGCCTACTCGGACACTGGCGCGCTCGTCGAGATCGGGGTGCTTACGCGCGACGAGGAACAGAAGACGGATACATTTTCGGCGGTTCCAGTTACCCTTACTGTCAACCTCGACGGCGACGAATGTACGGTCACGCCAACCCTCATTGAAGCATTCGGACGCCCGCCCCAGGACCAAAATCTCGACCTCCTGCTCAAACAGCACGGCCCAGGGAAACTTGCGGCCGCACTCACATACGCAGTTCCGTACGCTGAAGCCGTGCTCTCGGAACGAGTGGCTACCCAAGAACTCAACCTCCAGCACGCCTTTGCTATCGCTGTCTTGCAGGCTCTCCGAGAGGCTGTCCTCAAGATAAAGCCGGTCGATCCGTACTTCGAGCAGATTCCAAATCCCTGCGAGCGCCCGCCTGAGGACGAAGAATGACGGGTTACTGAGAGATGGATCGTTTACCTGTCATAAGCAGGGAATCGCACGTCTCAAGGACTGATAATTCTCTGGATCGGGTTCGACAGAAGTCACTCTTAGTCAATATTGAACCACGAACCTTCCTAGAGATATTCTATCCCCACTGGATCTCTGAAAGTTGCTCCGGGATACTGACGAGTCGCCGTTCGAGCGTTCGATACGGGTGTTCGTCTTCTACATGCTCCGCTGATTGGCGACCGGTCGTCCCGTCTGCATACTCGATCTGGGGATGGACGGGTCCGTATTCCGGTTCTGTCTCGTCAGCATGCCAGCCGACCCCACGACCACTATCGGGTTCCCACCATTGAATCCAGTAATGGGGCCGTTCCCCCGCGAGATCGAATTCAACTCGAAGCCGGGCTTCCGGGGCTGCGTACTCGCGCTCGAGAAACGACACAGGATCAATCTTGGCGACCACTTCGTTGGCGTCCCTCCGAGACGGTTCGTACCACACCGTCTCACAGCCACCAGTTCGGGAGAGACGATCCTGAACCCGTCGAAGGAGCTTCGGCTCGACTGGTCGCCACACCCCGAATACTGGACCCACACCTGGTCACCCCGCGCTTTCAAGCCGAAGATTGTCAGGGACACCGTCGGTGAGTGACTGAATGTCGTCGTAGAGGTGGAGCGCGGTCTGGATGGTGTCACGCGAACGGAGACTGTTCTCCCAGCGGCGGAGTGCCTGTCGTCGCTCGCTGATTTCGTCGGCTGGGAGGTCGTCTGCCAATGTCGCTTCGAGTTCTTCGAGCGAGTCGACGTCGTACGTCGTTTTCCACTCCTCGATTCGGTCAGCGATTGCTTCGAGCTCACCGCGGAGCTCCTCTTTGTCGTTGGTCAGGATGAGCTCACGTAACTGATCGAAGTACGCTCGCGTCGGGTCGGGGACGTACTCGTCATCGCTCGTCACGAGGAGTTCGCCCGAGTCGGCGAGATCGTCGAGATGTTTCTTCGCTGTATCCCACTTGACCTCGGCCTGCTCGGCGATCCAGTTGGCAGTTCGTGGCTCGGAGAGCGTCGTCGCAATTGTTTCGACCCGTTCCCGGGCGGTCATCGATTCGGTCCACGATTCAACCATAGTGGTGGCTACGCGATGATGTGCGATATATTCTGGGGACAGACCCAATATATTGGAGTAAATGAGACTACTCCGGTAAAATCAGGAGAGTCGTCCGAGGTAGTTGCCCGAAGGGTCTACTAGTCGGAGTTATAGGTCATCGAGGTAGTCTCTCCGTTGTTCCATTTTCTCCTGTTTCCGTCGGTCTCTGAGGGCCCCGATTTCGTGAATTGTTACTCGTGCCAGAAGGCTTCGATCCGATCATCGAGATTGGTGAGCACGGTTGCGAGCACGTCCCGCCAATCGTCGGAACACTCGGCATCTTCTCCGGGTGTCGAGGCATCTGGTGGTGAATCAAAGTGCTTGCGGGTGTTGTGATCATTCGGGTGGCAGTCCCATCGACATTCCCACGATTCCCCGGTCTGGTACTGCTCGGAGTAGTGGATGCTGAAGTCGTCGGTTTCGAATCAGCGAATCCGAAGACATGCGCGCGTGATCCCGCTGGGAAATATCCAAGGGTGTAGTCAGCGATGACTGCGTTGGGCACAGACGCCGGCTGTGTTTGGATTTCGTTGAACCTATCGCTTCGGACCAAATGTGCGGCGATCCGATCAAGAATCTCCGCATCAATAGGCCCGCGACGGTCCGAGTCTCCCGCGTCGTCAGGCATCGACAGGGCCCGGATTCCTACCAGAGATTGAAGAATCACGGCGTGCCGCGTCCAAGAGTGCGGCCCGCCGTTCGAGCGTTTCCCACTCGGAGAGCGCTTGCCAAGCAGCTTCAGTAGTCATATTCTGCTCTCGCGTGAGTTCAATAAGTGACACCCCGCTCGGATGTTCCACTTTGAACTGTGTTCTGTAGTCCTCGATTTGGTCGAGTGTTTCGCTGAGTTCGTCAACAATTTCCTGCTTAGAGTACTCCTCGCGGATTCGATTGGTACGCCGCCACTGGAGGTACGCATCGTTGCGTTCGTAGCGGACTGGACGACCGTCGTGCCGCTGTACCATCCCCATCTCGTCGAACCAATTCAGGTAGTCCCGTGCCGTTTCTGTGTCGCAGTCAGCACGCTCGGCAATCGATGAAATCTTTGTTGGCGTACAAAGTGTAACGAGGACATCAAGAAGCCGTTCACGAATGGGGCCGTCCCTGAGTAGTGATTCGACCGATTCTAATTCGTCGAGATCAGGTGTCGACTCTTGATCGCCGTATGCGTCGTCGGGGATGTCTGTGAAATCCATACGCGGGGGTTCCGTACCATACCCTACTTCTCTCGCATGTTTATATCTGCGGGCAGCTGAATTATTTCTGCAGCTGTGAGTCTTCGTCGACCCGGGATGAATCAATGATGAACGGAGACAACTAGTGTAATCAAAGGGGTCTTGAGAGGCGGTGAATTAACTCGTTTCTCTGTTTGATGTCCTCATTACCAGATGTACCCGTGAAGCAACGACCTCCGTGTAATATGGTCGTGCTGGCAGCGTCCATTCGCTACTCTGAGCCTAACCGTCATCGTTCGGCTCTTCATCATTTCCTCTGTGTGATCCTCTGATTACCGGGTCTCCCCCGTTCTCACCGATCTCAGTATAATATAGTCGTACTGGCAGCATCTGTTCGTTACTCTGAGCCCGACCGTGTTATTCGGCCCTTCGTATCGCTTTCCCTGTGTCTCGACGCCCGACCGCTATCTCTGTTGATTGAGTACCGTCCAGAGAGCCGCTGCAGCATAATTTCGATTCACTCCGAAGCCAAATCCAATTTCATAGTCGGACAGTAGCGACAACTGGTGCGTGGTCACTCCTGTATGTTTCATCAGTCCGCATCGCGTTTATCGAACTCCCTCGCCCATTCCAGATCTCGCAGTCGGTCACGGTGAATTGACTGGATACGAGAACGTGATCAAGTCGCTTCTTTCCCGGGCTTCCATTGTGGATTTCGTGAGTGTAGTCCACAGTACTGGCCTCGTAAGTGTCTTCATCAAGGCTGAGATAGGCGTCCCGCATCTCCCACTCACTGGTGTCAGGATCAAACAGCTGCTGCTCGGCTTTACTCCAGCGTTGGCCGAAGGTGAACTCTCCTGGCGTCTCACCGTCAGTAGCGAAATAATACGGGTCGCCGTACTGCGGATAATTGGTGTAGTCCGGCCCACTGTGTGGAATGATCTCCTTCTCGGCAGTCTCTTTCTGTGGTGCGTTGAAATCGCCGCTCAAGACGAGTGGGTCACCTATTTTCGTGTTCTGGAGATGGATTCTACCGTAGACTGTCTCCAGCATCTTCACCTTCTCTTCACCCCAGTATGCACCGTTGTTGATACTGACGTTCCAGGCCTCAAGTCGATCAGCAGCGACTGAGTCGATAGTGCTCACGTCAACGTCTGCGACCAATATTTTCTCAGGGAAATGCGAGTAGTAGTAGTTCAAGCCCCGTGGCTTACGGTTCCCTGTATTCCGGAGATCGAGTGGACGACGCTCAACCGGCCAGCGACTTACGATTACGTTGCACCGATTGTGATTCCCACTAATATTCGTATGCGGTTGGACATCAGTCTCTCGCAGCTCACGAGCCCAGTCTCCTGTGTGGACAGTATGGTACTCCCGGGGCTTCGAGTCGAAGTACCGCAATAGTGCTCCTAAGTGACCCGCCCACCCATCCTGCTTGCGCTCCTCATTATTCACTGCCTGGAAACAAAACAAATCGACCGCTGAACAATACTCGTCAATGAACTCTAACTGCCTGTCAACCCAGTTTTCACCCTTGTATGTCTCGCCGTTCAAATTCCAGGTGAGAACCGTCAGCTCCCTCGTCATTGTAACTCCTCAAGACGACGCTCATCAGCATCGGTCAAGAGCTGAACATCATACTCCTCTTCAAGCTGAGCGATCTCCACAAAGCACTCGCGGGCGGCGGCGTCATTTCCGTCGCGTGAGTGTTGCTTGCCTTGCTTGCGCTTGACCTTCGCTAAGCCTTGTTTTCCTGCGTAGCGAGGGAGTGTCTGGCGGTAGTACCGAGCAGCCTGGTCGAGATGCTCCCACCACTCCTCTGACTTGCCATGTTCCTTGTTGATCGTCTTTGCGAGGTTCCAGTGCGCTTCTCCCAATTGCTGTGCGACGTTTCGCTCCTCATAGTCTTCAGACGCCAACTCCATCGCCTCTTCCAACAACTCGACTGCTTTTTGCAGGTCTGCCTCTTCACTACTTCTTAACAGGTCATCGAACCGCTCTTCACGTTTCACCCCCTCACTCTTCCATATCACGTGCCCGCCAAGGTCGATTCCGTACGCTGAATCATCATCCAGTTTACCGAGCCGAAGCATCCAACTATCTGCTTTCTCGACGAATTCGAGGTGCTGTACGTTCCCATATTGATTCTCATGGCGAAGTAAGCATTCTCCGGCGTCAATATCGAACAGGTAGGTACTGCAATCGGGGTTCAGTGTACTGGTTGCAGCGTATGCGCCGTCTGGCGTGATGGCAACGGGTCCGATATTCGAATCGAAGTCGTGTTTCACGAAGCGGTGCCCAGCCCTATTGAAGACGTGTAACGTCCCGGAGAGTGTCTCTCCCCAATCTTTCCAATCAACGACAGCGGCAGTCCCGTCGTTTGCAACAGCACATGCATTCGGTCGATCGATTTCGGTCGTAAAGCAAAGGTCATCGTCCTCAAAGAGGAACACGCGACCTCGTCTTGGTTCTCCTTCACCAGCCCCGGTGTACCCATCTTGGTACGCGACAGTAAATTCGCCCTTCGGAGATGCAGTTCTCTGCGTATAGTACCGTTCACCATCGTACTCAATGCTCTTCAGGTCGGGCACGGACTCGGTAGACGACGTATCTCCTGACTCCGGAGTCGATCGAATAGTCTTCTCGGATGACTCTCCCGACGGTTCCGGTTCAGTCGCTTCCGAGGGAGCTCTATCAGTCGTTTTCTCTGCGGTTGTGGACGGCGATGATGCGGGAGCGGCTGCCTCACCGAGTGACCGCCGCCGCCAGAGATAGAGGCCCGCAGAGATAATTGCGAGTAGCCAGATGAGAGATGTGAGGACATACAACCACCAGTACTGAGGCCAGTCATTGGACTTCCGCAGCCGTTTTGCATCGATATAAATAGCAACGGGAAGCCCCAACCAGATGGTGACAAAGAGGATCCCCCACAGTGCTGTGGGCAGAGCCTCAACCCCAAAGAACACGATGATCCACCCAGGGATAGCTGCGATGATGACTTTCTCCCAAATCGTGGACGGGACCGAGTCTTGTTGAGCCTCAGTATTCGTCGATGCCGTTGCTGATGAGGTTGTCCCAGCTAGATTCGGTCGATCTGTGACGGCTCCCCCGTCATCCTGATGAGAAGACTCGTTGCTTTGCTCGTTTTCAACGGTCGTGACGAATTCCAGGTATTCGTCGACGAGATCAAGTGCGTCGTGTGCAACGACTAATTCAGCGATTTTATTCCCGTTGATGAGTTTCACGTTGAGCCGCTCAGCCAAGTCACGGGCTTGCCCGGTAAATTCGTTCGTCGTCACCACGACGACCTTATCCACACCCGTATATTGCTGATCGAGACTCGCGTACTGCTGGATTTCCGGTGACCCAACCGTCGTGTTTGGTCCGTACCGCTTAGCCTGAATGAGTGTCGTTTGATTGTAGGGTCTCTCTTTACGAGCAATAACGTCAACGCCTTCATCTATGGTCTCTGCAGACACTTCGGTTTGCCAGCCCATCCGTGCCCAAAGATCCGCAACAAAATGCTCGAAGTCATACGCGTCCATCTGCTGCAGCACGGTTTTCAACTCATCGACACTGTCAATTGGGCCTTCACCAATTGGGAGTGTGTCTACGCGTCGCTGCCCGGACTGCTTGTCCGCTTGCGTATCCGAGGCACCCGACTGTGGGGAATTGCCATCGTCATCTTTCCCGGCGTTTCGGAGCCATCGATACACTTCGCGGTAAGCAACATAACGGAGAAACCGTTTCATCATACTCTCGTAGTGCTCCGCAGGACCACAGCACTCAATTGAGACCCCATACGTTGGTATGCTGACTGGTTGTTGTCGGGCAGGCCTAATAATGAATCGGGGCCTCGCAAGCGCGAACGTCTCAACCAAACCTCTAATGAGGACGCAACAGTCGCGATGTGTATGCCTGACCCGCCATTGAACGTGCCCGACTGGGTGTCAATGTACCGCGTCTACGAAGAAGATAATGAGAGCAGTGTGTGCAGCCCATCTTCTGAAGCGATTCAGAACGGCCTGTAGTAGCAGTAGCGGTAGCGGACTACTCAACCTACTGACGCGGACGTATCGAGTCCGACAGGACGTCCCTGCTCCCACTCGACAGCGAAGACGGCATCATGGAGCGAGTCCAGTCGCTGTTCCACGACATCAAGCGGGTGCGAGTTGGTGAACTGCGCACATTGATGATCGACAGTCAATGCCCCATCGTTCACTTGCAAGTGAACTGGTCTGAGATCATCGTGCGTATTATGCTGATGCCACCCAACAAACAGATTGCGCTCAGGCTTAATCCAATTGAACCAGTAGTACTCGCACGGGTCGCTTGTTCGTAATTGGAACCTGATCTTGACCCGCGCATCAGTCACCGGGCACTCGTCGTCACCACCGACAAGAACTGCCGCGGGTTCACGTCGGCGAAGACCCGGTACGGCCCAGCTTCGCGGGGTTCAGCACGCCGTCTTCGAACATGCTCGAACGTGCCGCTGAGTCGATTCTGGATGCGGTCGTGGAGCCGCTTGCCCTGCAAGTTTGCTCGGTTAGCGAGGAAAACGATCATTAGGCGAGCGTCGATGGAGAGTCAGTCCGCGGTGACGAGAGTTCAATAACATCATCGAACAGTTGGAGGGCGTGCTTCACGAGCCCGAGTTCCGTATTGATCGCCTCCCACGTGGCGATCACGTTGCGATGCTCACAAAGCTCCTCAGCCGAGAACTCCCCGTCAGCGAGTTGCTCCCGGAACTCGTCAAGTGAACTAGCGTCGTACTCCGTCGCCAACTCTTCCTGTTCCTCCTTCAGCTCCGTAAGCTGTCTCCTTAGTTCGTTGCACGAGTGGGCCTCAATCAGGTCCGTTACTTCGTCAAAGAGCATCCCGACCGGGTTCAGATTGTAGGATTTCGTCCTGTCGGCAGTCGTTTCCATGACCCAGTCGTCACTCTGCAGCCGCTGGAGTACATCATCAGCTGTCGTGCGCGAGACGTCTGCCCGGTCGGCGATCTCCTGCACCGGCGTTGGCCCGTCCAGCAATTCCACAACGTGCCGAACGCGCTCACGCCTGCTCATACTCTCCGTCCACGATCCCTGATTCGGGCTTGTACTGCCCGGGTCAAATAATTTGGCTCTACTCAAATATCCAAGCCGACCAGGTATATCGATAGGAGATCGTTACTCTTCGAAACACTGGATTCCGTAATTCTCGGAGAAAGTTGCTCAGATGCTAACAAGCGGCCCTTCAATCGAATGTGTGCACAGCGGATCCACCACCGAAGGCCGAGACTCGCTAAGATGGATGTGTTTTCCACATCCAAATACACACCAGGATGATGAGGGATCTAGCAACTAGTTCCTGTACAGAGCCTTTTTCTCGTCCGTTTTTACCCGTCTCGGGTGAATATAGGTGGGTGGAACTCATCCCACCATGTCTCTTGACGACTTCATCACGTCCGACCCACACGAGGGGTCTAATAAGATGGACGACGGAGAGACCGACCCCGCGTCGACTCGCCTGATCAAGGATCATCAGCGTTGCCGCGCTCGCGATCGGTGTCGCATTTCCCGCGAGCGTGCTGACCGCTGCCAGAAGATGCCACCCAGTGGGATCGAAGACGGCCATCGGCAACGACACGACGGCAGGCACGTTGCTGAGAGGTTCGGCAGGACGAACGTCACGCCAGCCAAGCCCGCTGCCGACCTGCTGGAGAGTTTCGACAAGGACAGTATCACGAACGCTTCCCGCGAGTACCAATAGTCCGACGAACAACACGAGGGGTCCCCAGTCCATCTCGGCAAGGACCTCCTCACCAGGGAGCCGACGAAACAGTTGGAGCCACGCGGGGTGACAGATCCACATTCCAGCAGCGATGACGCCGGCCGGTACCGTCGGGAGCCAGCCATCAGCACGAACGTTCCGATCAGAAACGCGCTGCTTGAGACCGCCCAGCGACCGGTGATGTCAGGGACTGAAACAGTCGACTCAATTGGCGTACCGTTGTGCTGTACTGCGAGCATCGCTGCCGTGACGACGAGAGAGACGCCGGCGATTGGGCCGAGCACACTCGCGAAATTGAGCGTTGTGAGCCCTGAGAATGTACGTGTTCTGTCGGTTGCCGAGCGCCGTCGTCACGCTCCCGATGTTCGCCCCGAGGATGACCGCGACGAGCGGTCCGGTGGCGTTGACCTCGGCGTCTCGCACCCCCTGTATTAACACGGGTGTCATCAAGAGCACGGTGGCGTCGTTAATTGCGAGTGCGCTCAAGATTGCAGCCAGCCAGAGCGTCCCAATCATTAGCCGCCGGACGGTCTCCGTCCGTCAGACCAGCCGAGCGGTTGCCCACGGATAGAATCCGCTTCGTGAGTGTCGATGATCTCCTCGCCGTCACGCATGGTCGGCTGGTCTGGCGCGGCGATGAACCCGATATACAGTCCGATCAGGATCGTGAACACACCGAATCCGACGAACGGGAGTCCGGCAGCGCTTGGCACCATCGTGTCGGCGAGATAGCTGTCCCCCACCAGCGATGAACGGCACCCCGAGAACGGTGCTCCACAGGGCAGGCAGTCCGCGCGCCATCGTTACCGCCGCCCGATGAATTGATACCCGATACCGACAACCAAGAGCAAGAAGTCGAGTGTGGCTATATATCAGCGTGGATGATTTCAAGCTTGAATTCGTTCTCACCAACGGTTCGGAAATAGACATCCCACGCATGCGCTGTGTGAGTGCGCTCATCGAAGACGATGCGGAACATGTGTCGGTCGATTGGCGTCTCACCTGCAATTGAATCTGATACCTGCTCAACGGTCTCAGCCGTGACGGTACTATCTGATCCCAGTGATTTCGATACTGGCGGGTTGACTGTCACACTCGTGTTCACCCAGTCACATTCGACCGCATCTATAAACAACTCTTCAACTAACTCATGTAAGACATCTGGGTGTATATACGTGGATATGTCTGTCGAGAGAACTGTAACTTCATCAGTGATATTCAATTCAATGTTGATGTTTCCACACTCATCAGTTGCAGTACTCCATGCTGAGTTGATAATATCGGGGATACTGAGTGGGTTCTGATTATGAGTGGACGAGTTGAACGTGGAAGACCTACCATCACTCAGGAGGGGAGACGTGTGTCGCTGTGACTCTGTTTGTGCGCCTACGGGGAGTGGTGGCTCAACATATCGATAGCGTGTATTTCCGTCAATCACTTCATACCGCCTTTGGTTTTCATCATAAATAACACGCTTTCGGGAGTCAATCGCAATATCGACAAGACTGCGGAGTGAATCAATATGCACATACTCAGATGTCGCCGACTCAGTGATCTCTCCTGATGAGATCCATTCTTTGAAAAGCTCGTGATAATATTCCTGTTTGATGTTATCGAGAGTTGGAAGCTGGCGGCAGATTCCCCAGATAATGAACCCTATCATGAATAGCACAACCCCGATTCCACCTCGGAGCAATACGGTCTGTTGAATGGGATAGAAGTCATTGGACACAATCTTAGTACGTCCAGCAACCGCAGCGGGGACTGGAATTGATATCATTTTGCGTGGGACTGGTGTCTCAGTGACTACTGGTGTTGTCTGCTTTTCTGATATTGTTTGCGGTGTGATAAGATCATATCCCCATTGTGTAATCTCGATTGGCATCTTGAGAGCCATGGTTCCATCATAAGTTGCTGATCGGTACTCCGTGATGACGTGTATTTGAGCGCGGGGAGTGGCTATTGGTCCCGTTTCCTCACTGACATCACTCAACCGTCCTGATCGAATCGAACTTGTATTGATCGTAGTCGTAGACACAACAGCACCTGTTGTCACCACCGACTGTTCATCTATCAGTGTTTGATTTTCGCTCCAAAACGTCGATCCGTCATACGTTGCATATAGTTCAAGCAATACTTGATGATGGACGGTGACGGACCGATCAGCGGGGACTGTTGTTTCCGTAGCAATCTCCATTTCAGGTGTTGCGTTGAGGAGATATAGTGGCATATTCCGCAGACGTGTGCCTGTGGGATACAGTGTCGTTGTCTCTTGAACAATAGCACTCGTCTCAACTGTCGTTGTGAACGTCTGTGGGTCTGTCTCAGAAACGACCTGCTCTGTCGCCGGTGTCGTCGTTGCTGCGATTCCAGCACTCGCTAACGTGACTGTCCCAGCAATCATGAGCACTATCACAGTCACTCCTCCATACCGGCGCAAAAGATATCGAATTCGCGCCTTCATTCCAATGCGACTCGTAACTGTTGTCTTCTTTTATTCATGTCTGTATTCATAAATATACATACACATACGACTGCAGCAAATATACTTTCTCGCTAACTGGTTCGTTACTCCTTGCAGTTACCGTGGTGAAATCGGGGAGAGAATCTGCTATCCGGCACGCTCACTCGAATTATCAATCACATCCTGGTTTATGAGAATTTCCATTCGCATCGCAGGCACGTGGAGTGACTGTAAGTCGTGTTGTGCTGTCGTCCGC
The DNA here is from genome assembly GCA_028275165.1 of Haloquadratum sp. Taxonomy (GTDB): domain Archaea; phylum Halobacteriota; class Halobacteria; order Halobacteriales; family Haloferacaceae; genus Haloquadratum. The sequence continues at coordinate 18,531 of JAQCNF010000101.1, read as the reverse complement.
AAATCCAACTATAATGATGATCTCCTTATCAGCAAGTTCGTATGGCCCGCCATTGTGTGCGAACTGATACAGATATACACGCACTGTCGCGCCAGGGGCTATCATGACCTCCTCAGTCAGTGTGCGAGTGTCATCTTTACCGATCAAGACGGGATTATCTTCATCCACATCAAGACCACCAAGTGTGGACCAGCTGTTTTCGCTTGCCCCACCTGATTTCCCTCCCTCATTTTTCTTGAATAGGAACTCACTCGTCCCGATGGGACCCAATGGATCATTTCCTTTATTCGCACTCCCCTGAGTCAGATGTGTTGCATCCCCAGCGGTGACAATTTGAATACTCGTCAGATTCACTGAGGGACCCCCGGTATTGATGATATCAAATTCCAGACTTCCAGTCGTTTTTGCCCCCCTCGAGTTACCAGAGTTACCAGATCTGAACGATCCTGTGATTGCATGTGATTCCCCAGACTCGTGCTTGATAGCGTCCGCTGCTGTTTCTGTCTGACACTGCGTCGTATCGACAGTCGCCTGTCGGGTCAGTTCTCCCGTGACTCCATCGACCGTTTGCATCTGGATCGAATAACTGATCATTTGAGGAACGGTCTCACACGGCAATTGTATCGACACTGGTTTACTATCCCCTGCAGAGAGCACGAATGACGACCCATATGAGAGAGTACCGTAATCACTGCTCACACTCACAGTCGCTTGAGTATCAAATCTATTGATAACAGTGACGAGCCTCTCTGCACCCGCGCCCGCAGATATCTCTGTATTACCTTCTACTCCGATGACAGCCGTCGTGCCCGAACGGATAGGGATGTCTGCGGTGCGCTCAAACGTTGCGCTGGTAAATGCGACGCTTGATGTAACTGTTCCCATCACAACAGCGATACCGATGATAATCATGACAACCGTCCACCAGTGCTGTCTCAGTTCTGTCTGTCGTCTCCGCAAGATGGTTTTTCGTTGTCTCATCAATAATCGAAATACCGTCGAATCAGCCGACTGCGTGAACCTCGGAGAGGCACTCGTTGATCAGCCACTATCCAGTAGACGAGGAATATCGGGAGATGGAGTACAACAACAGAGATAAAAGCCGCAACTACAGGGTGTATTGCATGCAATCGCTCAATGATTGTGACTGGTAGGGTTCCTGGGTATACGTACATATCCAGTTGTGTTTCATAAGGTCCAATTGTCGGTTGTGCTGGGACACGGGCAGTCACTTCTATGTCCGTTTCCGTGGTGAGATAAGTATGAATCCATGCAGTCGGATTCGTGATTGGTACTGTGCTTGTTGGATCAGTGCCCCCGAGAGTGTCACCACGAGAAACAGTCTGTGAGATAATTGTCATTCCATCAGCGGTAATGACGGCGTGTGTGTGTGGCGACGCTTGAACTGCAGCATTGAGTGTCACTTTCTCGTCTACACCAACCGGTATAAGACGTTGACTCTCACCGCCAGATTCTGTTGCGATATAGACGAATGGCGCATGTGCAGTGCTAGTTGAGACGAGTGCCGTTGTAACGAGAAGAGAAATCAACAGCGCTGTCCATACGATATCTCGGCTTTTCAATCTAGACCTTTTGTTCGAACGCTGTCTATGCTGACCACCCCACACCTGCAATAGTGTAAGAGCAAATGCGGCACTTCCGAGTGTCATCATCCAGTTGGTCCGAATGAGATCAATCACAACGCCAAGTTGCGGAATGACAACAGCCGTATCGCTAATGGTAAGAACGCGTCCGATGACTGCATCTGGATCAACCGGTGGTGCGCCACCTGCCTGATCTGTTGATGGATTCGCATCGCCTTTTGTAACAAATCCTGAGTCAGTCACTCCAACGACTCTATGTGTGACTTGTGTGTCCTGCATATCAGAGTTATAAGTGATGATATCACCAGCCCTGATCTCACCTGGTGGGACGAGCACGTACCCGTCATTCGTCTCGAGTGCAGGAGACATACTTCCCGAGACAACGTAAGACACCTGTATGGGTGATCCGGGAAAGATCAACACAACCACGAAACCGATGGTTACTATTGGTATGAGATTTTTTATCATTTATTCTCCTGGTGAGGGGAGTATGCGACTATCTGAATACTTCTCCGAGAACGAAATTAGCAAACTTAGTGAGCTCTAATTCCCATTTCCGTTGTTTCCATTTCCGTTGTTCCCATTTCCATTGTTCCCACTTCCATTAACATCGAAAGTAAGTGTCCCTGATAGATCATCTTGATTCGCATCGGTAGTGATGTTAATAATGACATACCGAGTCTCACCTGAGGCGACAGTAAAACTGTCACTGTTGTCGGCGGTTGCGGTTGCCACCTTTCCATTTTCATCGTAGACAGCGAATTCAATCGTTCCCGATGGACTACCATCGATGTCATATCCAATGGTAATGTCATGACCTTGTGAATCGCTATTTGTTAGTTGAAATGCGTGAGTATTCGCTGCATCCCCAGAGGCACCAATCGTGAAATGCGCATCTTCATTCAGTCCGGTTGCACCGTTCTCAATGTCGTGCGTTACATCAATCGTGAGTTGCCCATCTTTCTCGTATACCTGTCCAGCGTCTCCTGCTTCCAGACCTAAGATTCCATCCGTGTCAGAGGTGACAGCAACCTCAGCATCACGATCAATATTTGCTGTTGTGAACGCACTCGTTCCAACGCTTACCCCCGCCATGAGAACAAGGGCAGCGACTAGTCCCGTTATTATGACTTGTGCCATGCAACTGGATAGATGTGGGATATCCACATAAAGTATAAACTAACTGACCAGTAACCGCTGTGGTAACGACTCAGTTACTCTCATATCCTCGATAGACAATCTGAACGAGTCAGCTGCACTGCAAAAAATACTGGTTTATACGGGGAACAGGTGCAATACCACGGCCCTCAGGCCATGGATGCGCGCCGTCGCTCAGTAACACTTTCCACCGACACCGACAGACCCGGATATTCCACGGCAAACGCCCCTCTCAACACTAAATGGCTCGTAACCAGTTCTGAACACAGGACGATGTTGGAGACAACCCGCACCTACGTCGCCAAAATAAGGAACCACAGTCAGGTTCGTGGCGACCTCAACCAGTGTAGGTTCTCCGCCTCGAAACTGTGGAACGTCGGACGCTACTACATCCAGCAACGATGGGACGAAGACGGCGAAATGCCCGACGAAGCCGAACTGAAATCCGAGTTGAAACACCGAACGCGACAGTGACCTCCATTCTCAATCAACTTCGTTCGAGACGGCAGAGCCGTCTCGTGATGCCACTGAGCTTCGGTCAGCGAGCATAGCGAGTTCTTGCAGAACTTGCTGAAGCGTTCACCAGTTAGGACAACTCCAACGACAGTAACGACCCACCCGGCTACCGGAAACGTGGCGACCGACCCCCGCGCTTGACCGTGACGTTGAAAAACAAAGCCATCAGCGACGACAAACACGGCCAACTTCGACTTTCCAAGGGATTCAATCTGGAAGAGTCGAAGTCAGACTTCATCCTCCCAGAGTACGAGACTCGCCCCGACGGAGAAATCGAGAACATCCAGCAGGTGCGTGGCGTATGGAACAGCGACGAGTGAGAGCTGCACATCGTCTGCAAAAAAGAGATTCCGGTCGAAGACGCACCGGGCGAGAGGACGGTAGGTGTCGATCTCGGCATGAATAATTCCCTCGCTATCGACTCCAAGGACGGAACGAGCGAGCTGTATCCGGGGAACGTGCTGAAAGAGGACAAGCACTACTTCATCCGCGACGAATACGACACCGAGGGTGAGAACGACCCAAGCAAACGTGCGTTGAAGGCTCGGCAGAAACTCTCCAGACGCACAGACCACTTGCTCCACACCCTCTCAAAACACATCGGTGAGCGGTGTGTCGAAGAAGGTGTGGAGGCGATAGCGATTGGCGACCTCAGCGATATTCGAGAGGATGAGGACGGCGATTCTCGTAATTGGGGTCAGTCGGGGAACAAGAAACTCCACGGGTGGGAGTTTGACCGCTTCGCCCGGTCTGCTGGAATACAAGCCCGAGGAATACGGTATCCTCGTTGACTGTGTGGACGAGGAGAACACGAGCGAGACGTGTTCGTGTTGCGGACAAATTCGTGATTCGAATCGCGTGGAGCGCGGGCTGTACGTCTGTGAATCATACGAGACGACGATGAACGCAGACGTGAACAGTGCCGTGCATATTCGGAGAAAGATAACTCAAACTCCCCCGACGGGGGATATGAGTAACGGCTGGTTGGCACAGCCCGGAGTCTTCCTGTTCGACCGCGAGGTCGTTCAACACGAGACAACAGGGCGTCTGCAACCCTCAAATCCCACCGCTCGGGATTCAGCCATCGCCAGAGTGCGTTTGGCGTGCAGGCACACTGCGTGACGACGCCTTCAGGCGGAGGAGGATGTCAATCAGGTGAATATGACGATTCAAACCATCTTGGTTTGTCATATGCTGAACAGGCCCAATCCCACACACACCATGGATACGCGCCGTCACTCATCGAATCAACTCTGCGGACTCCAATATGGGTGATTCATCGCCTGTCTATCAGGAGAACGCAGGTCGAGTGCTTCAGGGATCGGACGTGACCCCAGAGTCGTTCATGAAAACGACCCCAGAGAATGACAGTCGCTTCGGCGCCGATCTCCAAGGCTACTCCTCTCGATTACAATTTGATGTTGTTCTTCACCGACTGCAGCACCGGATTGCCGAGTGACCCCCTCAGAAAAGATCAGACTCCGTTTTTTGACAAAGTGAACGCAGATCTGCCTCCAGTTCGTGATATTCCATATCACTCGATATTGCCCTCGATATTAACGAATGATACATTGCTTGTTGTTTAACGCAGAATGCAATGAGTCGCTGAGCCTCAGGCGAGCAATTTATCATTTGAGCTAGTCCACCGACTGTGTCGCACAGTTGTGTAATTGTAAACGGTTTAGTAATCTCTGCATGAAACGTGAGTTCACTCACCTTTTCAGATAACTCATCCACTATCACCGCAGTTGGAACCGAATGATGATCTGGGATTGAGACTGTATGTAGCTCACTAGCAACAGCGTCATGATCAATGAGCAGAATACGCGTCTGCGCTGTTTCTTGCTGATTATGATTGACCCCGGAGTGAGAGTTGGTGTTGGTGTTGGATTCCTGCATCACTGACACTGCACGTGATATTGAGCATCTCTCAACTGTATACCGTTGATTAAGTGATGCTGATAGCTGAGTCATAATTGATGAGTCCAATCCAATAGCAAGCACAGCATAGCTCGCGTTTTGATTCTGAATGTGATTTTCTCCCCATCTCTGTAAATCATCAATGATCGAGAGCAGATCCTGTCCGGCAGAACTCAACGAATATTTGACACGCACTGGTGTTTTCGACACCCTCTCTCGTCTAATAACCCCAGCCGAGACTAATCTCTCAAGATTCTCAGACAATACTTTCGAAGAGATCGGCTCAAGTGCCGATTGAATTGTATTGAATCCTGGAGAATGATCCTGATCATTGATTGCGTGAATGATGTGTACACTCCATTTCGGGGCAAGAGTTGACTGTGCAACCGCTAACGGTTGATCAGTATCGTTATTCATTCCGACCCCGTCTCAAACCACCGCCGATACGGCACAATTCGATCACGGCGGGACTCTGGTCGCCCCTCGTTTCGTCGCCGGTCTCTGTCGAGACCGCGCCGGACCACTCGTCGGGTGTCGGTTCCGCACTCGTCGTGTCGTCGTCTGTAGAACTCATTGATTTGTTTGCAGGCAGTGACTCCGTAACCCCCGGGCTGTTTGCCATCGTGTACGTTTCCTCTTCTCCGTCGGAGTGTCAGCCTGCCGTGCACATATGACGACGTACGACTCCCGCCAATCGCCCCCGGTGAGTTCGACTCACTGCTACGAGACCGTTCCGAACGCGATGACCGCGGGTGTCCGGAACCCGACCTTATACGGAGTCTCACGAGCGATAAAGCAGAGGCGACGCTTGAGTCGGCGCCTAACGAGTCGTTCCGCGATATCTCTCATGGAGGAGATGAGCGCAATACGGCCTCAATCACCTGTCGTACGCACGGCGGAGGCTCACAAAAGTAACTGAATCCGTGATTGGCATATCACGATGCGTATACCAGTTATACCAGTATGAGCACATGGAGGAAGCCGGTCTGGGCCGTCCACACCGTGTGGGGCTCGCGTGTGACACCTGTCCGTAACACGAGTCATTGGTCCGTACAATGACTCGTGTCATAACCGCCGGTCAGGGGTCCCGTCTGGGCAACCCCTTGTCTCAGAGGATGTCGGAGAACAGCCGCTGCTCCGCGTTACGAATGTGGTGCAGCGCCGTGGTTCGTGACACGCCCAACATGTCGGCGACATCACTCCCAGTCACTCGTTGCGGCCGGTCGAAGAACCCGGCGACGACGGCGACACGAAGCGCTTCCTCTTGTTTGGCCGTCAGCTGATCGATTCCGGTCTGCTCCAAGGTGTCGCCGTCGGTCCGAACCCGCGAGCCGAGCACCGCGTCCGGGTACGCGTCCTGAATCGTCTCCACGACCATCCTGACGTCCGTCTGTGGCGGCGCGTCGATTGTCGCCGTCACGGCCGCGTCCGACACACGGATCTCTCGCACGGTACACGCGTGCGGCGCGAGTAGAGCCTTGAGCGACTTGCCCTCGACGAGCACGATCAGCGTACAGGCCCCGTCCTCACTCCCGATGATAGCGGTATCGGTGACCGACTCAGTCCGCTCGAACGCGTCCACGACGGTGTCCGTCCCGGCATCAGGAGCCGTCGCCGAGACGATGTAACGCGTCGTCTCAGTGTCGACCCGATTCAACTCGCGGGCGCGCAACCGGGCGCCTGACCCGAGCGGATCCTGAGCGGACACCGCCCCGAAGACATGGTCCGCTCCGAGGCGGACGGTCATGGTGACCCGCGAGTCCGCTCGAAGCGCTCGGCGGTGTGTCTCGACCTCGTGGCGGAATGCGAGCGACGTCGCGAGTGAGTCCAGCAACCGCTCAAACGCGCCGGTGAGCGGGTTCGCACGGAAGATCATCAACGTGCCGTACGTCACGCCGCCACGTCGAATCGGCGCCGCGGCGAGATATCCCGTCTCCGGCTCTGAGATTCGCATGGCGCACGCCCCCGAGGCATGCTCGCACGGCCACGCTTCCGTCTTGTCGGGATCACCGGCTTTCTGCTCGGCGTCGTCCGCCGTCGAGGGCTCGCCAGTCGGCGACAACTCGGGTGTCGCCGTGGCGGTGTGCTCGGTGAGCGATACGACGCACGTCGCGGTCCGACCTTCCGTGACAAATCGCTCGTGTGTGCCGGCGGCGGCAAGCAGCGACTGTGACTCGCCGCCCTCGGATTGGGTGACCCACGCTGCGCTACAGTCTGCGTGAGTGACGAGTTCTTGACAGGCCTCTTCGGCGGCCGCCCGGTCTGATTCGCTCTCGAAAAGCACCTCGGAGCTGCGGAGCTTCCAGTCGAGTTCCCGTTCCGGCGTGACATCGGTCAGACTGTTGTACATCTTGACCAACCGAGCGCCCTCGAACACCGCGGCTCCGCGCATGACGCAGTGAGCGATGCTCCCGTCAGTTTTGCGCACTCGCACGCGCTCTGAGAACGTGCCGAAGTCGTCGCTGAGTGAGTCGAACGCGTGCGGCTCTTTCGCGAGCACCGCCTCGTTTTTTTCCAACACAGATTCCCTATCGCCTTCGTAGATCATCTCGAAGGCGTCCGTGATCGTGAACGTCGACTCATCGGACGGTGCGAGGTTCTTCAGCCCCGAGTACGTCACGTTTCGGTCGTTCACGAAGTCGTGGACCGCGAACGCGTCGTCGCTCAGCCGCAGCATCCGCTCAAGTTCATTGTACCGGGCGGCATCAGGTCGGCGTGTGCTCGCCTGTTTCGCCATGTCGAGGATTTCCTCCCGGATACACGACCGCTTAGTCGGGTTCGCCGTCTGCCAGAAGAAGGCGTCAGCACCCGCATTGCGCAGCTGTTCCTCTTCAGTGACCGGGCCGTCACCGGCGTACACGACCACCGGCACACGAGGTGCGACACGCTTGACCGCCGTCACGAACGGGACGCCCTCGTCGTTCGCGTACCATCGGTTCTCGGTGACCACGCAGTCGACGGCCCTGTCGGTGACCACGCCGACTGCGTCGATTGGGTCCATTTCCGCACACACCTGCGGACGCTCCTCGTCACTGTCTGTTCCCAACAGGAGCGACAGATCCAATTCCTGTGCGAGATATAGGATTCTCACTCTCCCATCGGTATCCGATGCTCCTGCTCGACTCATCATTTTTGTTCCCTTTTATCGCTGTTTCTCTTCATCGAAGCGTTCTAGACAACGTACGGGGACCCGTGTCTTAATTTTTCACCACGTGACTTCCGTCTCGGCGTGAACGAAGGTGGTATCACAGCGCTGATCACGGTGCCGCTCAGGGGCGCATCGCGGTCGACGCGCGAGGCGGGTCGCAACGGCGTGGCGCCGCGTCAGTTTCTCGACTGTTCAGATACAATTCGACTGCGTCTGATAGTTCTAAGGGGTTCGTCGTGTGATAGCATGGTCTGATTGGATGAATGACAGCCGGGTAGAGTTACACGAACCCAAGGAGAAAGCCCACGAGTTTATTCGGGGAGAAGTCACTCCATTCGTGGGGCTGGAACGGTCGAAACTGCTCTTAGTATGAATATGATATGAGTATGTATGGGTAGCAGCCAAGAGCGGAAAGTCGGGCAGCGGGGACAGGTCACTCTCCCGAAAGAACTGCGAGAAAAGCTCGACATCAACAGAGGCGATAACGCAATTATTCACGACGAAAAGGAAAAATCACTATCAAGAAGCCAGTCAGTCGGGAAGAACTCGCCGTGGGTATCGACAGCGCGCAGCCGAATCCAGAGCCCTCGAAGAGGAGATGGCTGACGTGTCTCGCGAGAGCAATCAATATCTCGGCGATGGGCTGGATTGGTAATCGATGAACGTTCGACGCGGTGACATCGTTATCGGTATGATTGACCTCAACCCGACGGATGGCTCGCAACAGCGGGAAACTCGCCCAGGTCTCGTCGTGCAAAACGACGTTGGGAGCGAGAATGCCCCGACGACGATTGTCTCCCCGTTCACGATTTTCCGAGGAGACCAGCTGTACCCTTTCGAGGTTCTCGTCTCGGCTGAGGACTGCGTGGGTGGTGACCGTGGTATCACCAGCTACATCCACACCTTCGAAAACCTGTCCGTGGATACGCTTGACCTGTCCGATGAGTACGACCGATACGCGCGCGAACAGCGGAAACCCAAACGGAAAGAACACGGTTCCGCCAGCTAAGAGAAACAACGCCGAAAGGTAGCCCAAGCAAAACGAACAATCAAGCGGAAGCTGCGCGACTACCAACGCAAACTCACGACATGGCTTGTCACAGAGTACGATGTCGTAGCCGTCGAAGACTTGGATGTGAAGACAATGCTGGAAACCAGCCAGAACGCGAAACACAAGCAAGACGCCGCGTGGTCATGCTTTCTGGACCTGCTGGAGTACAAGGCTGACCTCCACGGCACGCATGTTGAAAAGGTGGAGCCAGAAGGCACAACGAAAGAGTGCGTTGTGTGTGGTGTTAAAACAGTCAATTTACTCTGGGTGCGCAAGCATTCGTGTCCGGCGTGCGGCAATCAAGATGACCGTGACCTCAATGCGGCGAAGAATATTCTCAACGAGGACTCAATCACTTAGGGGCGGGACGCCCCGAATCAACGCCCTCAGAATCCCGGAGCGATTCTGATGTGCGAATGAGACCGAAGCTCTCGTCAATGCCTGTGCAGACTGCGCTCCCTACGGACATTATCTCGGTGTTTGCAAAGCGCGTTCAACAGACTCCGTCTGGTGGGCTGTCAGACGCAGTCTGACAACGTCGTAGAAACGGGAAGCCTCGTTGACCCCGAGGCGATTCACGCGGGCATATTCCTGATTGTGCCTGTCGTAAACGAGTTTAAACAGCAGTTTCATTTAACGGGTTTAGACCAATGGGAGCACAGCAGACAAACAGTCGATCCGACGAATCCTGCCGATCTGCGTTCAGACGCATCGGTTAGTTGTCAGTGCTCAGCGGGTTGATAGCGACCGCGATATCGTAGGAACCAGCGTCTGCGGTGTCGTCAAGTTCAGCGACGATAGCAATCGTATTCTCACCCTCAGAACTATCGCTGCTACCAGAAAATGGCGGGAGTGTGGCAATGTATGTTCCTTCCCCAATTCTGACTGCCCCATCTTCAGCATTTGCATCGTCAATGTTCGCGTCATTGTCGCCTACGGTGGAACCGCCGCCAGTAGGGTAGTCGATTCCAACTGCGATGTCAATTACATCTGGTGAGTCGATTGTGATCTGAACATCTAAGCTGTCTGCCGCGTTATTTGAAATTTCAGGGAGAAATACAACATCGTCACCAGTGTTGAGCTCAAGAGCAATTTGAAACTCTGTGTTGTCATCAGAAATCCGTGTGAACGTTGCATCTTCCGCTGAATTGACAGTCAACTCCGTTACCCTCAGCGCCTGCTCAGCCTGTACGTCGGCCTGCGCTTCAACACTCCCAGTGAGTCCATCTGCTGCTGCTGTAACGCCTGCACCGGCTGTACCAACGGCTGTTGCTCCAAGGATGATCGCTCGTCGGGTGACTTCGACCATGCTGTGAGTGTATACTCTGCACGAATGTCAGTCAATTGTTACAATATTACAACGAATGAGTTTCAATATTGAAAGTTGACTTTCTTTCACCGAAAATAGATATCGGTCACGAGTTGGATTTATCATGCATCAACATTCACGTGAGATAAACTGTTACCTGACTTTCTCTCTCCCGTGAGAACCCATCATTCTCCATTGAAACAGCTCACTGTTCTCTCCTCGATATATACTTGCGTTGCAGGTGACACAACTGTCTGTGCTTCAGGTATCGAAAACACAATCTGATAGATAGTCTCGATCGTATCTGACTCATTTGGAGACAACAGACCATCGAACGCACCTCTGTGAGTGGCGCACACAACGCCAGTTTGATGAAGTCAATTCAGTGGAACGTTCCACACTTAGTGTTTTCATCGTTGTTTTCGCAACGCTCTGGTCTGATACGCCTGACAGCCAAGTGAAAATCTGCATCTGAGGTCAAGATCTTCATCTGTGGCCGACATGGTGTCAAAGCTTAGTCGTCCGTGTTTTATTTTGCATATCTTCCACAAGCTTATCTCCGCGCACCTGTAAAATCCGTTTCTCATACCAATACCAGTAGTGACTAAATGCATGAGTCCCCAGTGTTCATTTTCCACAACGCAGTTCATGTTCCGTTTTCACAATACCTTGTTGAATCCACGGATGGTGCTATTTGATGATCTCTCGTGAGAACACGGTTATCATTGGGTTCATCATGTTGGCAACACTGTTAATTGTACCATTGAGCGGATCAGATCCTCCAATGTGGGCAGCACCTATCGTGATAATTGGTGTTGGAGTCATCGCTCCAATATTGGTGAATGAATATCTCGACAGAAACGAATCATCCTGACCGTGAGATGGTGAAACCGTCACGCGTGTCTGTCCCTACCTCTGAGAACGTGTCCGGGGTCGATAGTGAACCTGTGATAATTTTTACCTTCCATGTCGCCTTTGGCGAAGAGCCCATGTTGTCTCCAGCACCGTCTTCAGAAGCTCACGGCTGCGTCTCTGTCCGAATCTCGTTCAGAGAGTGTGATGTATGACGGGGATTCATCAGACATTGAACCATCATCGCCGAGAAGTAGTAATTTTGATTTGCGGTGTGATCTGTGTCATCTCTCTCTTGCTCGTGTCTCTGCCTCACTTTTTGCAGATTGTTTCTGGAGGAGCGTATTACTCAGCGAACGAATTGCCAGTGAATCAATCAGCCGAGTTCGAGCCAAACCAGACAGCGAATCTAACTCAGTCTCTGTCTCCGGAAGGGGCTTGCTTCAACGTCACTGTGGAGAATCGGACACAGTACACAGTGATTCGTCAGGATTCTGTCGCAAATCCATCACATGCTCTTCAACCAACAGATGCACGAGTTATCGGCACAACACTCGTGATCCGCGAGGAATCAATCAAGAGGAATGATTCGAACACTTTGTCCCCCAGTGTTGTCTCAACGGGATCCTATACCAAGCGATGGAACATTACAGTTCCAATTGACCGAGTCGCCGTGTACCATCCGTATCGAAAGTACCCATATGTGAGCAACGATACACATACCTGTGTGAGACAGAGAACCACATGAGGACACATCGTGGTTGGTCAACTCGCCAGTTCAACGAATATCGTGATTCGATACTTCAGAGTCGCAGGCAATGAGCGCGATCGTGAGTGAATGAGTCACGAGAGACTCAACTTGTCTCCGAGAGAAGGTACGCAAGAGGAGGGAGTAAGATTCCACCAATAACGAAAGCAAGGATAATTGAATGCAGACGGTGTGGCTCGGGACCAGAGGTTGATGTGGGTGGTGGTTCTGGATTTGGTTCTGTAATCTCGAAGAACACGGACACTTGAGCTTCATTTGCAAGTTCCGGATTGTTGACTGGATAGTACCGAAAATAACTATCGACTCTGAGTTGGCCAGCCTCTGAACTGTAGATGTTTACTGAGAGGGTTTGACTCCTCTGTCCAGGCTGGAGAATGAATGTTGTTGATAAATTCGAGGTCGACGACCAGTCGTTCCCGCCTGTGATTATTACTCTATGTGGACCCTGGAGGGTCACCTGAACTTCCACCGGGCAGGTGAAGCCACTCTTCAAGGAGAACTCTGCCTCGATTCGAGCGGGCTCACCGGCTGTCATCGTTGGCCGTGGAGCAGAGAGCAGAGCCTGATCCATCTGTGGTCTGGATGGGTTCGAGCAGATATCTGCGTCTGCGGTTGTGTCTGCAGAACTAGCAGGGGTCGTCGCTGTGGTAGTATTCTGCTGTGCGGTCACGGTTCCAACTGTGGGGACCGGGAGTGTCACGCTCGCAAAGATTGTGAGTGCAAATGCCAGTGTGACCCCAAGAGTCGAGCCAAGTCGCGTCATTCCCATGTTCTGATCTGTATCTCCCAGTATCAGTTATTTTGACTGTGAAAACACATAGTATCATCTCCGCATACATTCCGCCTCATTATCGGGACGTGCCTGTGGCTCGAACCAATAATTGGAACACGCTCACAGTCAGCAACGAACGAGGTCATATCATGAGCACTTTTATATGACTCAACTGGGGTAACAGCTCGTCAAAAGCAAGAACTGAGAGAGTCACAGCAGTCTCGACCAGACAATCATCATCGCACTTGTCAACGATGTCGAACTCGAAGCTGACCATCACGTCGGTGATGCCGGAACCCGTAATAATAATTCTCTCGTCGCACGGTATCGCGTGCCCCGCTGGGTTTTTATACATACTTGAGGAGAGTCCCTGCGACTTTACCCGCGGATGAATCCGACACAATCCACTGTTCGATAGCACTCTCGGGTTGCCAGAATCTGTCCTCTTGACTGAATTCACTCCGTATTAACAGGCAAGCTTAGGTCGAACAGGTTGACATCCTCCCCGCCGTAGGCGAGGATTCACCGAAGGGGATATGCAGGGTGCGCGTTTCCTCGGGGTCCAAGTACGCTTTCGCGTGGGCCGTCGACGGTCGCCGTCCAGTTGTGACCAACAGTGTGCTTTCCAGCGCGTGTCGCCCTGTCAATCGGGCCCCGCATACAGCAGTCGTCGACAGCGTGGAACGACGTTCCACGAGCAATCAGGCAGAGCCCGATGACGACGGCTGTTTAACCACCGAGGGAGCACGGTTCGGCTCACCTGAATGTGAGGCCGTGGTTCTTGTTCTCGTTGTGCACGTTCTTTCGAAGCGTTCAGCTCGGCGTGGCGTCCACGATTGCACTCTGAGCAATCAAAGTGGTCTTCATCACGGGCACCGAGCGACCGGCACGCCGAGCAGGTTTGACTTGAGTTGTACGGGTTAACCTTCTCGACTCGGATGCCAACACGCTCGAATTTGTATGTGATAAACTGTTGGAGTTGGTGGAAATGTCACGAGTAGACACCCGACCACGAACTGTTTTTGTGGATTCGAGGTCTTCCATCCGAATGACGGGGTCCTCGAACTGTTCCGCGAGCGTGATGAGGCGACAGGAGAGGGTGATTCAAGTCTTTGATTCGGCGTTGTTCTTTCTCACCCGCTTGCGTGCGCGAAGCGCGCTTCCGAGAGCCGCGTAGGGAACGATATTTGGATTGAACGGACTTCGCCTCACCACCAGACACCAGCATCGACTTGCCCTCGCCATACGCACTTGCAGCGAGGATGTGCCGTTCACCAATATCGACACCGATCCGATGGGCGTCTCACCCGACGTATCGGCGTCGGACTCGATATTGAACGGGCAGTCACAGTCGTCGCCACGATCATATCCCTGTCGGAGGGTCTTGTCGGCGTCACCTTCGAGTAGTCTGTCAACGGGGTCGGCAATGTCGTCGGACACTTCGATGGGCGTGTCCATTGAGAGACGTATGGGAAGCCAACGACGACCGTGCCGTTCTCGGTCGTGTCGATTTCTCAGTTCTGGTTGTTGACAGCGAACGGTTGGCTCTCTCGGTAGCGAACCTCCCCTCGTTGTGGTCGGCTTTCGCCTCTCGAATGGCTTCTGAATGGCTGAGTAGAGGGCGTTGTTGATGCTGGCCGTGGTCACGGACTTGGTGAACTCACCGTTCTCCCACCCGTCGATACAGAACTGTTTGGTGTCACAGTAGAGTCGAGAGGCGTGTTACCACTCTGTGCGCCGTGAGGGGGATGGGTTGTGGAACTTCGCGGTGATAGTTACCGTGACCATTATAATCGTCATTGTATATGCTCTCTTCAGTATCTGTTGGAATATCAGGTCGTGCTATCGTTGGTGTTTTGATCAGCTAGTGACGGCGCGTATCTACGGCCCAAAGACCGTGGCATTGCGCCTGTTCTACCCGTAATTCCGAGCGACTTTCGGAGGCGGTCTTCCCGCGATTAGTGACTGTCCGAAACGCCGACACGGTAAACGCGAATGCCAGAGGCGTTCGTCTCGTGCCTGCCGGGTGAGTACGTACCAAGCCCCGTGCTCGTCTCCGTCTCGGAGCCAACGACCTCCTGCTGGCGAGAATAGCAACAGGGACTCAGCGACGCCGACGAGAGAAGTAAACTAACCGCAATTTGACACCGCCAGCAGCCGCTGTTCACGATGGCTGGATGAAACAGGTCCCCTAAGTGGCAAAGTCATGACTGCGAACCTGACACTCCCAACGCTCGGGATTCCTGCGTCTTCAAGCGCAGGGGGATATCAGTGATCAGTATAACGGTACTGTTTCTAACATCGCGGTGAAATCCCCGAGTAATGTATATTATCATCGTCGGGGCCGGTGACATCGGGGCACCACTTATCGAGATTGCAACGGATGGAGGCAACGAAGTCGTCGTGATTGAGCGCGACACCGAGCGAGCCGAGGAGGCTTCAGCACAGTATGATTGCCTTGTTATCAACGACGATGCGACATCGAAAGAAACGCTCCGAGACGCTGGTGCCGACCGGGCAAGTGCAATCATCTCGACGACTGATCAGGGTGCGACAAACATCATGGTCTGCCTGTTGGCACAGGAACTTGAAATCTCAAACATCGTCTCGGTGGTTCACAATCCCGAACACATGGGACTGTTCCGGCAGATCGGTGTCAACACGATGGAAAACCCACAACGTCTGATCGCAGAGTACCTGTATAGGGCAGTCGAACGGCCTTCTATTGTCGATTTCATGCGTATCGGCGACCAGGCAGAGGTGTTCGAGATTACAGTCGAACCGAATGCACCGATCGCCGACAAAACATTACAGGAGGCCAACGAAGACGGACTCATAGGGAAGGAGACACTTATCGTTGCAATTGAGCGTGAGGGCGACGACGACCCGATTACCCCTCGCGGCAGCACCCGTGTTGAAAAAGAGGATCTCCTTACTGTCTACTCGAGCAAAGGGGCGACACCAGACGTGACTGACATCTTTGGTCACACTGAGGATCACGATTAGTATGTCACGACAGGACAGTGGTTTACTTTCAACCGATCTGCCAATCATCGCACGAGACATTGGATCGCTTCTATTGATAGAAGCCGGACTCATGACCATCACTGCCGGTCTCGCACTTGGATTCAAAGAGTTGTATCCGGCACTTGCTTTCTTTCTCGCAGGGGGCATAACTGCTGGGGTAGGCGGCCTGACTAATCGAAGCTTCGCTGACGCCCCCGACCCTCGGATGAAACATGGTATGGTTATCGCTGCTGGTGGTTGGTTTCACGTGGCGATTTTTGGCGCACTTCCCTTCCTCCTGACTGCTTGGCTGACACCGCCAGCGGTAATGGACACTTTCGTGGCTGCCGGGACGGACACCAGTGGATGGGATTCCTTGCAGATTGCGAACACCACGACACTCTCCAGCCTCGCGTATTTTCGTAACCCACTCCACGCTCTCTTTGAGAGCATGAGTGGGTGGACCGGAAGTGGCCTGACGATGGCCGTCCACGAGCCGTCATTACCACGCGCTATCCAGTGGTGGCGGTCGTTCATCCAGTGGGTGGGCGGCGTCGGCGTCATCGTACTGACTGTTTCGATACTTGCTCGACCCGGCAGCGGGAGTTACGCTCTCTATCGGAGCGAGGCCCGTGAGGAGAAAATCCATCCGAGCGTCGTCTCAACCGTCCGGACGGTCTGGAAACTCGTCGTTGGCTATACGATTGTGGCGTCTGTCATGTTGTTTGGTGCGATCCGGGCCAGTAATAGCGTCTACACCCAGTCACTCTCAACAGGGGAAGCCGCCTGGCAAGCAATCAATCACGCGATGACTGCCCTCACAACAGGTGGATTCTCGGTGACAGACAACTCTATTGCGACGTACAACTCACCACTTGTTGAAGCTGTTCTCCTCCCAATCATGATCATCGGGGCGATTGCCTTCCCTGTTCACTACTTGGTTCTTCGAGAAAGAAACGTAGAGAGACTGCTCACGGACATCCAAACGCGCTGGTTATTCATCTTGTTAACTATCGGTGTAGTCGTGCTTTCGTTACAAAACGTGCTGTCGGTTTCGGCGACTCCCAACGCGTTTGCAACGCAGTCGTTCCTGTCGGGTTCAGCTCTGGGGCTGAATGGGGCTCAACTCGATGCGGTCCGGGACTCAACGTTCCAGTGGATAAGTGCGCTCACCTGCACTGGGTTTCAGTCGGCACCAATAGGACAATGGCTCGCTGGTGGCAAAGTGTTGATTGTAGGGTCGATGGTACTTGGTGGGGCTGCTGGTTCCACTGTCGGTGGCATCAAGATCATTCGAGGATATACGATCGGCCGTGGGATCATCTGGCAATTCTCTCGGGTGTTTCTCCCGAAAAACACCGTTGTTACTGCTCACCTCGGTGACCGCACGCTTGACCGCGATGCAATGGAGCGCGAATTCAGTGAGGCCGCTATCGTTGCGCTGTTGTGGCTTGTTATTCTCGGTATTAGCAGCGTTGTCCTAACCAATGTGGTTAGCCCTGGTTTCAGTTACGCGGATGCCCTGTTTGAAGTTGCCAGCGCCCAAGGCAATGTTGGCCTTTCATCGGGAATCACCGGACCGACGATGTCACCACTCGCCGAGGGTATGTTCGTCCTCAACATGTGGGTCGGTCGGCTGGAAATCATCCCCGTGCTTGTGTTCTTCAGAGCGATGATCTATGGACTGAACCCATGAGGTTAATCGATGACTGGTTTGATGTCATAATTGCAGCGTATGCCTCAATTATTCGGTATATGTTGGTGGACACCCGATTCTCCAAACCCACGCTCAAAATGTCTGTTCCGTTTTAGTGAGTGGTATAGTTTCGCGGGTGAAAATTGGGTTATGCGTGGCTTAGTTCGTGTATTGGATCGTCCGACTGAACTCGTGGGCTTTCTCCGTAAATATCCGTAAATGCTCCAACCCCTCCGCCAACCGCACCAAGCTTTGAGTCTGAGGCGTGTGCCTGGTTGAGTTCAAACCACTGTTGTCTGTGTGCGAGCAGCAGTGATGTGGTGACCGCATAAACCACAGAGAGTGACAAAATAGTCAGTGAGTGGGAGCTCTCACCGTGCGCAAAAACTGAAACAACCATACTCACACCGATTCAAACGCCCGTTGAGACACTATAGCGGACAGAACGAGGCATATCAGGATATCTGACAGGAGTTCAATAAACCCAGTTGCTCTGTAATCTTATTCTGAGATGACACGCGATAGAGCCTGCATCTGCTCTCAAAACGCAAGTTGCCACAGTCACAATTGTAACGATAGATTGCCATTGAGACGCCAATTATAGACATGAGGCGAGAAAACCCACGAGTTTCGTCGTTGAATCGCCGGACGGTTCTCAAATCAAACACTGTCATCGAAATGGGCGAGTGCCCACACACCGAATTCATGTGTGTCATTGCGATGGTCTCTC
>JAQCNF010000093.1 GCA_028275165.1 Haloquadratum sp. | reverse complement strand
TGTATTTCGTCGGCGTCGGCGCTCACCTCTTCGTTATCGAAGATGGCGACGGTCAGATTGTCACCGGTTGCCTGTGCACGGTCGATTGTCTCCTCCAGCGCTTGGTACGACAACTCACTGCCACCAACACCGAGTAGAATGTTCATGTGGTGTCATTCCCGCCGTCCCTGAAAAAGCTATATACCGCCGAACCCCGGGATATAGCCCGAATTCGTGTGAATTGGCACCAGTAAACAGTACCAGCAGTTGCTGTCTATTAGGTGTTTGGATGCATGCTAGTGTTAAGTATACGGAGCGTGTCATAGAAACGTTCACAGCCATTTTCCTACGGGAACGTGTCATAGACCCCTTCACACGACAACACAAGTTGTTGAACTATCCCGCCAGATGCCGTTTGGTTGTTCACACACAGACGCATTCAGCGGGATGCGATGATACTCACGCTGTTTCACTGAGTTCGGTAAGAGCCTCTAAATAATATCAAAACCGGTTGTGGGAAAAGCGGTAAAACAACGTTCGCGGTTTCATTTTATAACTCTGGAAAGTCGCAGTACGGACAATTGTCATTATCCATCGAATTGTAGTCGGTTCCACACTCAGCGCAATTTTCAGTCCTAGGAGGATTCATACAAAAAGATGATAGAACGGATACACACTTACTGTTGTGGGATTGTGTACCATGCATAGTGCGTTAGATACTTTCCATGTACTGACCAGCGAATGTTCATACTAGTGAGGAACTATCGTGCTACCTATGAACCATTCAATTATCAGATTCGACCGTATTCCGTTCGGCCCGCAATAAACTGCTAAGCTCTGTCGATAGCCGATCTTCGATAGCGGATCGCGACTGTTCTATAGCGCCTCCTCTCATCACCATATCATCCTGCTGATCGTAACTGATGAGGCCCTCAGCACTCAGAACCGGTATATGATTGTAGTATAACGAGTCGTAGATTTGGAGGCGCCTCTGTAGGTATTCAGTGTTGGTGTCAAACTTCCCTTCCCAAGTAGTGAGTTGGTCAGCGATAGAAGGTAACGGCATCGGACTTGCGTATGTAGACAGACAGTAGAGCAGATGGCGCCGCTGCTGGACAGCCAAAATATCATTCTCAAAAGACGGGTCAAATTCGGCTTTTTCCTGCTGTTTCTCCATACAGTTGCAACAAAATAATAACATATATGAGTGCGGGATGGTGTACCATGAGAAAGCGTTCAATGAATCTATATCAGGTTATCAGTTGTTCAACTTTTTGACTTGTACTGACCGAATCGGCTATTGGTGTGCTGACTGAGCGCGTTATATCTGAGTTGTGTCAGTCACGACAAATCTGAAACAGTCACTATAAACAGTTTCCCGCATTCGCACCTAATCCGTTGGTTTGTACTATCCGCTTTGAGCCACTTGTCACAGTCGCACCGTACCTGAGCTACCGTCTCGCCAGATACACTGCCATTGTGAGTGGGTCTCGAACTTTTTTGTCCCATACAAATTAGCAATTGCCCAACATAAATATACTGTGCACTGGTCAGCCAAGTGTTTTATACCTACGGTGCAGCTTGGGGTGGGAAGTGTTTGGATGGAGATAGCTACAGAATGAAGTGCGAGATACAGAGGATGAAGTCAGCATATGGAATAGCTTAATTCTACCACAAATGCGGCCAATCAGTTATTCGGTGAATGTGATCTTGTATCAGTGTTTCAATAGCCTGGTCAACCATGTATGAATGTGAAGTGAATGCCGGACGAACGACAGATGTGGCCAAATTTAATCCAAATCCGTATGAGGCGACGCTGTATGTCTGCCAAGATTGTGGGAATGGATTCGAAGATGGTACCAATACAAGTGAATGTCCCGACTGTAGTGGGTCACTGAGGAATACGACTATGCCTCACGATTAACATGCACTATAAGAAAATCAGACAGGTAATTGATGATTCAGTAGAGTACCCAATCACTCATGATAAATTAGTAAACCAATGTGGAGAAATAGAAATAACGGCTCCAACAGGCGACTCAGTACCCGTCAGTGAGATATTGAACCGAGCCGGCGAACGGTCATACACTTCGAATAAAATGTTATATACGACAATCATCGGAAATCTTGGTGATCGGTTCATCGGGCGCAAATACTCCGACGACCGGGGAGGGGCTCATACTTGCCCGGACCCTAAACGCTCTACACCCCGAAGGCTGTGATTGCTACACTCTCTGTATCGTGCGATTGATCCAGCTTGTCGTCGCTGTATTTGCGCCCTATAATCACTGTTAGGTCTACTCTGCAGTTACTGCCAACTTTTGAGGATGGACTTTCAGTACCTGCCTCCACCATCGAAGCACCGCCCGCATTTACTGGCGCTCATGGCGGTATTTGATTGCTCTGTTGTGGTTGGGTGTAGATTCTCATATGATAGATGATAGTGGATTCCACAACGAGTCTGACAACCTGACGTACCGCCCTCATGTTTGTGGATTGTTCGTGTGACTTGGTTCATAATCACGTCCATGTCACGTGATGACGTAGACTACTGAAATCACGTTACTCCTTGGCACACAAAGGTATTTGATGACCAGTTGGCGCACGGAGGAGATAACGGTTGACCGATACGTGCTCTGAATCCTGCATAGCCCTCAAATACCATAACGGACCTGTCAGGCGTAGGGCTACAGTATGTGGCGACAGCTCTATCGCTTCCTTCACCGGTGATGGACTTGCCGAAGAGCGTCGGCAGTGGCTCTCCCGGAGATGCGGATGTATTTTTGCGCTGTCGCTAGGTCGCTCCAGCCCATCAGCGCCTGGAGTGGAACAGGTGCAACCCCTTGATATGCGTGGTAGCTGGCAGCGGTCGCCCTGAGACAATGAGGAGAAACTACCCCCTCAATATCTGCGACCTCAGCGACAGCGTTCACTCGTCTGTTGACCGCGGTTCGTGACCGAGGAAACGCTTCGTACTCGTCTGTAAACCGTTGAAGACACAACTCAAGCCGGAGCGACAGGTCAACCGGAATGGCCCGGGCTGAGGCGACCGTCTTCGGATGCCAGCGTCCCTTCATTGCCTCTTCCTGTGTGAGTTGCTCATTATGGGTGGTTTCCTGTGATGCCTGGCGGCGGCAATACTCACAGGGTTTGTGTTGGGGAATGCGAAGCAGCATCCGATCCCAATCGAGCCAGTCGGCACGGAAGTGAGCAGTTTCACCAGCACGCATTCCGAGTCGGCCAGCAGCCAGACACACGAACTGCGCCTGCAAATCTCGTGGCTCTGGCAGTGAACTACACGCTTCCAGGAGAAGTTCGAACTCCCGGTCCGTGAGCACATCCTCGTGGGTGTGCCGCGTGGTCAACGATTGTCGATGCTTCTGTGCCATTCATTCGACTGATCATAGTTATCCGTCATCCACCACAAGAACGTTGTTCCCCGAATTGAAAGGCGACATATCGGTAACAAGTCAACTCAGTTCCCGCGGAATATAGCGGATCAAGTCAGCATTGCAGTCTTGATCTCAAAGACGCCAACCCTCCCACTCGCGCACGATTCTTGTAGATTGGCAGTCCCTCTGACCACGACTGATGGTGATGGACAGACAAGGTGTTCTCTTAGCCGAGGATAGCCCCTTGCACGGTTGCAAAATTAGCTTAGACCTATCACAATTCAGCCACTAGCAGTCGAAATGGTCAATTTAACCAGATTAGAAGCCGGATCGATGGTATGTCCACAACCAGATCCGGCACTGGCAATGACACGGCTGAGACTCATGACAGGGTACCGAGGAGTGAAAACAGGGCATAGGACCCCACAAGCGACATTATCGGCGTAATCACCCAGAGTGTCACGACACGAGCTGCCGCTGCATGGTGGAACAGGCCTCCGGCGGACAGTTCTTTCGGATCTACCTCGCCAACGCTAGACACACCATCCCTGGATGCGTGCTGCCTGTCCGGGTGTGGAGTCTCGCCTTCAGCGAGTTCGCCCACAGTCGGGCCCGCAGCGACCTCCTTCTTGCCTTCAACTGGGTGTAGTCTGAGCGCCCCAGTCGTAAACTGTGGAGCGGATGCATCAGCCGGGGACCGTGTGACTATTTCTGCGAGCGTCCGCGCTCGGCTTGCACGGCCCCATCCGAGGCCAATGATACAACTGGTCGTACTCACGGCCAGACTGGCTGGAATTCCGAGCCACGAGAGGACGGTGATAATCGTCGCGCCCACAGTCGAAACAATGAGTGCTGCCAGAATCGGCATCTTAGTGATATCGCTGCCAACGGTCGCCAGCGTCCGCCGGGCAATCGTGAAGCCGCCCACGCTGATGGCCCCAATTGCGAGGAGAATCGCCGGGCTCGGGTCGAGAGAACCGTTGCCGACAAGCGGGGCAACTGCGTTCGCCGCATTCGAGGCTCCGGCACTGAACCCCATGTAGCAGGCAATTGCTACAACAAGCGCCGATCCGATCAGATCCCGAGGCGAGACGGTATCGTTGACCGATAGCCGTGGGAGCCCCCCTGTGGTATCGATTGCGATCAACGGGTTCGTAAGGCGGCCAAATTCGAATTTGGCGTCAAGATGCGGATACAGATATCTGCCGATAAACGCACCTGTGAAGACGGCGATCAGTGGGGAGACGATCCATGCCGACAGGATGGCGGGCGTGCAGAATAGTTAGCACGGCTTTACTGGCTGATCAGCGATTCTGGAGGATCGATAGGAACTCTCTCGGAGATGAGGCAGGGACAGTGAGATGTGTCAACCACTACCCTGCCACACCAAGATACGATTATAGAGGTCTTGAAATCACTGGAAACCGAGACAACGGTACTGTTCGAACACCTTGATCTCCAGTTTCTCTATGAATTCCCCGTGTTCGCCCCCGATCCGCGGGGGCGAACGCGGGAGTTCCATCCACCTGAACTGTTTCGAGGATTGCTTCACTGCTTCTACAACAGCATCTACGAACCAGAAGCGATGGCTCAAGAACTCGCCAACGATGATGTCTGGCGTGTCTGTGAGTTCAA
>JAQCNF010000085.1 GCA_028275165.1 Haloquadratum sp. | reverse complement strand
TGCTGCATCTGAACCGTGTATTCACCAATGGGGTGAACACATACCGACTAAACCTCTGATATAATGCCGAATCATGACAGACGTTAGTAATAGAAATATGAAACATCGATTTGATACTTCTTCAGCAATCGACAAATCAATAAGTCGTGGTACAGCACGATGCGGTCAAAGAAAGAAACCAATCTGCATGAGGTGGATAATAAGATTGAGAGCCGCAGTATCTACCTCAATTTATTTTTCGGGAGTCGATGGAGTATTTGCTAGCTCACGTAGAGATGGATCGCACATTGTTATCTAAAGTCTCAAATGCTGTCTATTCGGTACCAGTGATTACTGTGGTAGTTCAACTCCGGTTCAACTTGACTCCTCACAGAGCACCTCAGGCATCTTTCAGAACCGCGAAATAACAGATGTGCTGAATGCTGTCAGGATTGCTTTTCAGTGACCACGTGAATTCTCCGTTGAGATCGGTGACTGGCAGTGATTCGATATGTGACTACGGTCTGTAGAGCAAATTGTATGACAATATCTGGTAAACTGCCTCAAGGCTTGACCCCGAGGCACTCTGCCTGCTATCTCTGTAGAAGACACATGAATTATCTGAACAATTAATATGTGACAGACTAAGAAACATTCTAATATAACAAACAAGCAGCTATATCTCAAAATACTTAATACATTGCTGGAAGTTTACTCAATTTGTGTCGAACAAGCACGAGTATGTCTCCCGACGAAGAGTTATTAAAGGAACAGCGGTTGGCAGTATAGCCGCACTTGCTGGATGTTCAGGCAGTGGAAGTGGCGGTGAAGCAGATGGCGATAGCTCTGAGGCCAGCGGAACAACCGTCGGAGCTGACAGTTCAGATGGCGGCGGTGGTGGAAGGACAATCAAGCAAGGATATCTATTACCGTTGACCGGTGATCTCGGTTCACTGGGAACGGCGATGCGGAACGGTGGTGTGATGGCAGCACAGCAGGTTCAAGATGCGGATATCAGTCTCTCTGTCGATACACAGATCGAGGATACGCAAACGACAGTTCCTGACGCAATCGACGGTGCAAATGCACTCGTGAACTCAGGGTACCCAATGATGGTCGGATCTGCGACTTCAAACATTGAGATTGGGAATCGGGTATTCGTCCCACAGGGAATGTTAGCGTGCTCGCCATCAAACACACTTCCAACTCTCAGCACGTTTGATGATAAGGGTCTCTTCTTCCGAACGACCCCAGGCGACCAATACCAAGGATTTGCAATGGCGCAGGCAGCAGCCGAGCGACTCGACGGGATCGGGACGGCTGCGACGACGTATATCAACGATGATTATGGGCAGTTGCTCTCAGAATGGTTTACTAAGCACTTTGAGCAGACATTTGGGGGCACGGTACAGAATCAGGTTGTACATGACCCTGTTCAGTCATCGTACTCATCTCGGGTCCAAAGTGCACTCGCAGATGACCCTGATCTATTTGTCGTTATTACATACCCACAAAGCGGTGTGCAACTGTTCCGAGATTATTACTCAGAATTCGGTGCTGATCGCCCCGTCATGCTCACCGATGGAGCGAAAGATCCGACTCTTCCGCAGAAGGTAGGGAATGAGATGGAAAGTGTCATTGGCACAATGCCAGCGGCAGCAGGTCCGAACTACGACTCATTTACCTCTATGTTTGAGTCAGCATATGGAAATGCTGCCGTTGCTTTTACAGCTCAAACATACGATGCGTCAGCGATTACTTTGCTTGCTAATGCCGCTGCCGGGGAAAATAATGGGCAGGCCATTTCTGATCAGATGGCTGCAGTTGCAAACCCAGGTGGGACTGAAGTAACAATCAATAACCTTGCTGAGGGGGTACAAATGGCTGCTGATGGAGAGGAAGTACAGTATCTTGGTGCTGCGAGTGCGGTTGACTTCGATGAAAATGGAGACTTGCAATCTGGATCCTACGAAATCTGGGAGTTCTCCGGAGATACGGAGGCAGGTATCAATCGGCTTGAAGTCGCTGATATCACACAGAGTCAAGCGCTGAACCCTGGAGAATAGTTTTTAATCACGATATCGTTACCAGGCTGGGGAGCGAGATAATATATAGGATAACTTATATACTAAATCCTGTCATCGGCGCTAAACCTTCAATGAATCTGCCTGTCGGCACGATTGAAATATTATGTGCCTGATGTAATCGGCCAAATCGTCACGTCCTATCCACGAATTTTTTATTACTGGAATACGCGGATATAATTGATGAACCGAACAACTATCTCATATACAGATGGACATATTTACGAATTCTCACCAAATCTGGACCCAATATATACCGCCTCAAACGGGGAGTCGCTCACATTTGAGACGATAGATAGTCTGAATAAAGAAATCCAGTCGAATGAGGACCTTCTTCATTCGATCCCAGATGAAGTGAACGCCGCAACAGGCCCGGTTGCTGTTGAGGATGCTGAGCCGGGCGATGTCTTAAAAGTGGATATTGAAGCCATTCGCGTTAACGAGGACCAGGGGCGAGTTGTCACCGCGCCTGAGTTTGGCCTCCTACAGGATCACGAAGAGATCGAACACCCGTTTACGCGAGTGACCCCTGTTGATGAGTCGGCGGAGAGCATTCAGTTTAATGACATTGATATTCCAATCAAGCCGGTTATTGGAACGATCGGCGTCGCAACAGAATCAGAGGTGATTCCCACACTAACGCCTCATGATCACGGGGGAAATCTTGACACAACAGATATGACCGAGGGAACGACTGTGTACTTTCCAGTGTTTCAGGAGGGTGGCCTTTTGGCGATGGGCGATTCAAAGGCGGCAATGGCTGACGGGGAAATGTGTGGGACTGGCTCTGAGATTGGTACTGATATCGATGTGACAGTTGAGGTTATCGATGACCCAGCGATATCGCTCTCGCGTCCACTTCTCCACACTTCAAATGCATGGAAGACGGTTGCCAGCGCTGAGTCAATGGAGGACGCAGTGGCGTCTGCGAACGAGGACCTTCTTGAACTCATCGCTGCGGAACATGATATGTCGATCACAGAGGCATACACATTCTCAAGCCTCGTCGGAGGACTGGAAATTAGTCAAGTTGTTGACCCGCTCGTGACGGTTAGAAATGCCTGCCCAGCGGAGTATCTCTCATCACCATTTTAATCCACATGTCGCCTTCTCAGGGCACGACTTTTGATACTTATCGAACAAACAGCAAGCATACGCTTACACACAGGAAATAACGAATTGTGAAATTATCTATCTCCGAATTGGCGCGAAGACCATCAGTGATCACACAAAACAGACGTCTTGTATACGTCATCGCAGCGAGTGTGATCCTGTTAATTGACTTGTTCAGGCGACTCATAAGTGGCGAGTTGTTAATCTCACTTCTCGTCGGATACCTGTGGAGTGGACTGACATTCGGCGTGATTGTCGGACTTGCCGGCGTTGGGCTCTCACTTACATATGATCTCTTAGGGTTTGCGAACTTTGCACATGGTGATTATATCACTGTCTCTGCATTTACTGGATGGGGGGCAGCGTATCTTATCGCTGGGGCTGGTCAATATGACTTAGGCTCATTATTTTTCCTTGGAGTCGGTGGAACACTGTACCCGGGTGATATCGGCATCAATGTGGCGAATACCCCAGGAGCAATTATCGGCGGATTGGTTGTCGCAGCGGTTGCTGGGGCAGTCATTGCAGTCATTCTTGATCGCATGATATACCGGTCAATGCGTGAGTCGGGCGCAATTACACTGTTAATTGCCTCAGTTGGTGTCGCATTTGTCCTTCGTTACTTGACTGTGTACGTTTTTACACAGCAGTCGTTCGGGTTAACAGTCAGTGCACAGACATATGATCTCACTGTTTCTGGAGGGACGCTCAGCGTCAGTGTTTCGTCATTGGTTCTGGTTGGCATTTCAGTTATCACGATGTTCAGTGTTCACCTGATGTTGACACGAACAACGCTTGGGAAGGCAATGCGGGCGATGGGCGATAACCGCGACTTGGCACGTGTCACCGGGATTCCTGCTGAGCGGGTCATTAGAACAACGTGGATAGTTGGCGGTGCACTCGCTGGGATTGCAGGATTTCTGATTGCGTTGCTTCAAGGCACGATAACTTATCAGATTGGGTGGACACTTCTATTGCTCGTCTTTGCAGGGGTTATTATGGGAGGAATTGGATCTGTATATGGCGCAATTGCTGGCGGCATCCTCATCGGACTTATTACGCGTGTTTCACTCGTGTGGATTCCAGCGAGTTTCACTGAAGCGATGGGATTTGCAATTATGATATTGATCCTTTTGCTCCGTCCACAGGGATTATTTGGGGGTGATGTAGCGTGAGCACTCGAACCGAAGCGGCTCGTGTAATCACAGAGGTAAGGCGGCGTGCCGAGACATACTGGGAATCTGATACAGTGAAGATTGGAGTCACGCTTGGAGCCGTCTACATGGTGTATGTTTTAGCGGGTGTTTCACTCGGTTATGACCTCTCTGGGCAGTTGAATTCGATTCGTCGCCTGACATTCCTTATCGTTCTGTACGCGGTTGGTGCGCTCGTTGTGAATCTCCACTGGGGGTATAGTGGGCTGTTCAATATTGGCGTTGTCGGGTTCATGGCAGTCGGGGCCTATACGACGACGATTCTCACTCGACCAGTGCAGGGCCAGAATCCAACGGGGACACTTCCCGGCTTCGGGTTTCCACTGCCGATTGCTATTGTGGGAGGCATACTGGCTGCCATGGGCATCGGGTATCTTGCTGCACTCCCATCTCTCCGACTTCGAGACGATTACTTTGCGATCGTCACGCTGGCATTCGCTGAAATAATTCGCATGACTGCAAAGGCGTCCGCGCTTCAGGAATTCACCGTGTTTGGAGTGACATTAGGAACTGGGGGTGGTCGAGGCATCCGCACATATCCGAATCCGGTTGAACAGTTCTTCGCTGGGCCTGGTAGTCCAGTTGTCTCAACGATTGCAGGACTTGGAATCGATAGTGCGCTTGTTCCAGGATGGGCGTTCGTGCTGGTTCTAACATTGCTTCTCGGTTTCGTGCTTTGGCTCATGAATCGAATGGTTAACTCGCCATTTGGCAGGGTTCTCAAGGGCATTCGTGATGACGAGGAGGCCACAGGCGCGCTCGCGAAGAACACCGCATCGTTCAAAATTCGCGCTTTTATTATTGGGTGTGGAATACTTGGCCTCTTGGGAATCGTCTGGCAGGGAAGCCAAGGATATATTGCGCCGGGATTGTTTGCACCACAGTTGACGTTCTTTATCTGGATTGCAGTCATTGTTGGTGGCGCTGGCTCAAACACCGGATCGATTATCGGAACCATCTTATTTGTTGGATTTATTTATCTCGGACCAGGGTATCTACGTCGGATTGTCGAGGAGTACCTCTCGATATCTGGGACTGTTTCGACTTTTCCTAACGCCGTCGGGTCGTTACTTGCTGGCGACCCGCAGGCACTCATTCTCTATACGCTTGATCAGACAAGCGCGCTTCGAGTCGTGTTGACGGGGGTTGTCCTTGTCTTGTTGCTGAAGACACGACCCGAGGGGCTTTTTGGAAAGAGACGTGAAATGGCATCGAGTATTAACGTTGAACAGCGAGTCAAACAGCGCTTCGGCGTGCATGACTCTGATGAGAACACCGAGGAGGTTAGCCGATGACTATTTCATCTGAGAGCTCACTCGTGGAACCAGACGCTGGGGCAGAGAGCAACCCCTTACTGCAGGTCGACTCACTGATGAAGTCGTTCGGCGGAATTAACGCTCTAAACGGAGTTTCGTTCGAGGTTTCCCCAGGAACAATTACAGGATTGATTGGACCGAACGGTGCTGGCAAGTCCACGACATTTGACGTCATAACTGGAATGATCACACCAGAGACTGGGACAGTCACATTTGCAGGCACTGATGTGACCGGGCGTCCTCCGCATGCAATCGCGGAATGTGGTCTCGTCCGGACATTTCAGTCAGCGAAAGAATTCAAGAATATGACTGTCATTGAGAATTTGATGATTGCACCAGGTGGACAGTCAGGTGAAACGGTTTGGCGATCCGTTGTCCCTAGTTCCCGGAGCGAGGTTCGATCTGAGGAAGACGAACTATTTGATCGTGCCTGCGATATGCTCGAGTTCTTTGAGATTGAACATCTTGCCCTCGAGAGCGCTGGAAATCTCTCGGGAGGGCAACGAAAATTGCTTGAGCTCGCGCGAGCGCTGATGCTTGATCCAGAGTTGCTCCTGTTAGATGAGCCATTTGCCGGTGTGAATCCGTCTTTAGAAGATCAGTTACTCGACCGTATTGAGACGTTGCGTGATCAGGGGTACACATTCTTACTCGTTGAACATGATATCGATCTGATCATGGAATACTGCAATGCTGTGATCGTGATGCATCAGGGTGAAACGCTATTTAGAGGCTCCCCTGAGGAGGTCAAATCTGAGCGGGAAGTCGTTGAGGCATACCTCGGTGGCGACGTTTGACATTCGGTGTGAAAGTCCTATTGCCCCGTATGGGATTTGAATCAAACTTCCGGGATGAAAGAACAGAACGACAAGTTCCTGTTCTCTGCAGGTCATCATCCATTGATCGTCGCATTCTGTGATTCCCCGTTGTGACAGCACAAATTCACTCGCTCAAGACACAGCTATCAGCGGACGTTTGTTGTATAGAAAAGCAAGCAGTTCCGCGAAGATAACACCCCCTGTGGACACTACCGTGATAATAACCTCCTTGCCCAGCAGACAGGGCGATTCAAATAACGGATAGGTGAGGTAGACTTCCGACCGCCATCGGCACCTTGGCTGTATACAGAGTGCGTGTTGGTCTTTTATACCCTCACTAAACGAATGAAATCTGTGGGAGGCACACCTCGTTCCGGAGTATGTTACCTGTAATAAGTTCAACTGGAAGATCACCGTTATGATACGTGATACTGAGCGCTGTTGGCTGGGATGGCACTCCTCAGTGGTGCTGGAGTGTTTATGCCTCAGGCGCAGAGACCGCACGGTCATTTCACCGACGTGGCTATTCTCGTGCCGCGGTTGAGTTAATTTGGTGATAAATTCAAAATCTATTATTCTGTAAAACAAGACATAATGATAGCGATATTTTCTTTTGCATATGATCGAACCAAACGTTGGTGGCCGTGATCGACTCGCACGTGGAGTTTTGACTTTCCTCCTGACCATCGTTGCAGTCGGGACATTCCACACAAGACAATATCAACTAGCGATCTTAGCTCTCGGTGGAGCACTTGGGCTTGGATTGAACACAATAACTTGTTTCTGTGGTCTAAACGAGGTACTTGGGATTGACACGACCAACGAGTGAAGGAATTGAGTTCGTGCCGGGACTCAAGATGTCGTCAATTGATGAGATGTTCATGCTCACCCTTCCTCACAGCATGTCAGCTCAGGATGATCATCAAAAGTCGGATC
The DNA here is from genome assembly GCA_028275165.1 of Haloquadratum sp. Lineage (GTDB taxonomy): Archaea > Halobacteriota > Halobacteria > Halobacteriales > Haloferacaceae > Haloquadratum. The sequence goes on along the minus strand of JAQCNF010000085.1, from coordinate 276 downwards.
AGAGAGTTTGACGTTGATGCTCAGTGGTGATGGTAACTCAAGAGTTGGTCTCTCCCGAATCACTGCCAGTGAAGCCAATCGAAGACACAGCACGCACGCATCACTGAGCGCTTCATGCAGCTAACGCCTGCCAGTCAAAAGTCAGAGAGCGATGCAGCTTCGCTCTGTTGTTCTTGTTGGTGATTCTCCATCTGAGTATCAATGTCTGTCTGTGTCACTGGTTCATGTGAGAGTCTGTATCCATCCTCTCTGTGTTCAATATCTGAGATGGAGTAG
>JAQCNF010000070.1 GCA_028275165.1 Haloquadratum sp. | reverse complement strand
CAGAGCCACTACTCTCGCCAACCGTCGTTCCAGCCGCTGATTCAGTCTCTGACCCTCCAGAACCACCTCCACTACATCCTGCGAGGGCAATTCCGCCGACTACTGCGCCAGTCGTCTTTAAAAATGACCGTCTGCTGTTCTGTGACATGTTTATAAACAGGATGCTTCAAGTAATAAACGTTTTCAATGGTTATTCATCAAGGTTTTTATGCGTAACATACCTCCGCTCAGCTTAAGCTGCCTTCGGAATGTTGAGGTACACTCATTGAATCGAATTGAATTGTGTGGATATGAAACTGTATCTCGACACAGCAGATATCACTGCATGGCACAAGTGCTCGCTCACATCAGCGATTGATGGCGTAACCACGAATCCTGCTCTTGTCGCTGAGTGTAACAAATCGTATGAAACTGTTCTTTCTGAATTCTCAGGTGTTATTGATGGGCCAATATTCGCTCAAGTAACGGCACGTACGGCCAGTGCAATGATAGAACAGGCAAATCGCTATCACCAAATACATTCATCAGCAATTATTAAACTACCAGCGACTGAAGCAGGATTCACCGCGCTCGCTGAGTTACGGGAAAAACCGATATCAGCAGGGATTACAGTATGTTTTACTGCTTCGCAAGCTATCCTTGCTGGTAAATTAGATGCAAGCTTTATCGCGCCATATGTCGGCCGGATGAATGATAATGGGCAAGATGCGGTCCACATTGTCAAGCAGATTCTTGACATTTATGATGCTCATGAGTTCGACACAGAAGTTCTTGCAGCTAGCCTTCGTAATGCCACAGACGCGACTGAACTATCTGCGGCTGGCGTAGATGCAATAACGCTCTCGCCGTCAGTGTATGAATCCTATCTTCATCACCCACAGACCACGGCGAGTGTTACTGAATTTCACCAGATATGGGAAGATGCTCACGACAATGCTGACCAATAGTTACGCGAGAGTATATGCATCAGGCGACATGATTGCTCTACGAACGCATGACATCCACCCCATCCGTGCTGGTCGCAGGAGATACACTCATTGATCTCGTCCCAACAGCAGCGGGTCCACCCTCAACAGAGCTGAAATATGAGCCGAGCTTCGGAGGCTCTGCAGCAAATGTTGCAGTTGGACTCGCTCGACTAGGACAACCACCGCTCTTGTGGACTCGTCTGGCAACAGATGACTTTGGAAGTGCACTCAAACGCGAGCTCATTGACTCGGCAATCCCAGATAAATATCTCATCGCTGATTCGACGGCACAGACCACACTTGCAGTTGTTACTCATGATGAGACGGGCGATCGATCATTTGGATTTTATCGTGGTGCTGGTCCAAACACCCGTCTTCAACGAGGGGTTGTAAGCGATACTGATCTTGAAATGACGACATGGGTGCATACGACAGGAGTCACACTTAGTGTCGAACCGAGCCGCAGTTCGACATTGGAACTCCAACGCCGAGCAACAAAGAAGACGACTGTTTCACTCGACCCAAACTGGCGACCAGAGATGTGGGAGAGTGCTGATACGTTCGCAGCTGTCATCCGTGGCGCACTCACTCATGTGGATGTAGTCAAAGCAACGCCTGAGGATTTCAGTGCTGCTGGCTTTGATACCTCCGACCACAAACGTCTGTGCCGACGCGTTAGTGAGTACGGTCCTCATACCGTTCTTTTAACTCTCGGTCAGCGAGGGGCAATATGCTACGGCACAGAGAACAGTCCGGTTTCTGGAGTAACGACACACTCAGGGTACGATGTTGCTGTTCAAGATACGACCGGTGCTGGTGATGTCTTTTCAGCGGGATTTATCGCAGGCATGTCAAACGGGGAGACCGACCCATATACACTGCTCTCAATTGCAAATGCGGCAGGCGCAGCGACAACGACACAGCCAGGTGCAGTGACAGCTTTAACCGGTGTTGAAACAATTGAGGATATTCATGGACCACTTCCGTGGGCCACGGGAGAGTGATCACCCAATCGATTCAACGTATCCGAGTCGGACGATCAGAATGATAATACACCTAATGACCTGGTGTTTCGCTTCGGACCTAATCCGTGAAGTGCGGAATCTGTCCTCAAGCGCAGGATTGAGCTTCCAGCGGTTAGAACTGAGATGCGATATCTGTAAGCGTTGCAGCTGTTTCGGTAATTGAGTCAAATTCACCCGCACGTGCTGCGTCCAAGTCAGCTAGTGCACTTCCGACACCGACTGCGAGGGCACCAGCCTCAAAGTAAGCAGTTGCATTTTGCGTTGACACACCGCCCGTTGGTATGAGTGGTACCTGAGAGAGTGGCCCATTAATTGCACTGAGGTGATCGGGTCCACCGCTCTTCGCCGGAAATAATTTGACGGCTGCAGCACCCGCTTCAAAAGATCTAATTACTTCTGTAGGAGTGTATGCACCAGGGAAAACTGGCGCAGCATACCGATTACTCATCTCAATCACTGCCTCGTTTAATGTGGGGGTGACAATGAATGATGCTCCTGCCATCAACACGTTTCGTGCGGTCGGTGCGTCAAGAACAGTCCCCACACCAAATATTACTTCATCATCAAAATGATCTGAAAGCATCCTAAGTTGTTCAACGACGGCAGGATTGTCAGCAGTCACTTCGATCACATTTACTCCACCATCTACAATCGCTTCAACCGTTTCTATCAAGAGATTGGAAGGTGTTCCACGAAGAATACCAATCACACCTGTCGTCTCTACCTCTGACACGAGTTGGTCTGGACGCATACTCAAATCAAAACGTCTGAGTGTCTTAATTTAGCGGGAAGTTGCTCCAAAGTGATTATCTACAGAATGCAGAAAAAATATCCTATGTCCAGACGGAAGTCACTGATGTGATGGCGAGAGTCGAAGATGCTTAAACGACTTCAGTTGGCCCCGAAGTGATCCACTGGGGGCAAACAGATGGTGTCGGTTTTCATTTGACTTCAACGTACTTCATCATATATTGACACGCTGATTCAATCTACTGGATGATCCAATCCACACAGCTGGGTATATCAACAAGTAAATATAATATACATTTTTGTACTATTATCTTATTATCATGGAGTGAAGATGAGATCTGCTGCTGCAGTTACCGAGAGATACCTCACCGAGTTGTTTGAGCAACTCTACTCAGCAATCAATACTGAGGAAATTCGAACCCAGCAGGAGTGCAAGGCATTTAGAGCATTCTCAGATCAGATTCAATCTCTCCAACCAGGCAATCACTCCAGTAGCACAGCAGTCGCATCACATCCACACATTCGACGATTCCCCTCGTCTGCTGATGATTATCAAACTGCGGTCCAGCAGGCGTATGAAGACACGATAATGGATCTTTCCTTCTACGAGACTGAATACGGAGAGTCATACCTTGAGAGCCTCTCTGAGGAATTTGGTACTGAGGTGGCCACAGCGGTGAGTAGCCCTCACTGTTTTACTCATGCAGCAAAACAGGCACTGCTATGTCGTATCGCCGAAGCGCTCAGTAAGCGCGAAAATCTGCTTGAGACACTGAGCGACGAACGTCACTCAATTGCAACGTCCGAATCTGAATTAACCTCACTGATCTCCCAAATTGATCACATTGAGGCCACGATGGGTACGTCGTCCGATCACCGGACGCGAGATGGGTATCAACAGCGCCTGTCAGTGCTCTCTGATCAATGTGAGTCTGTCGCTCATAACCGACAGGGTGTCATTCAATCACAGCGTGAGACCTACTGTGATGAGCCGAGTGATCCTGATCTTACTGCTTACTTGTATCAGTCCGTTGAACCAACCTATCCAGTTTTGTCTCTCTGCAGCTCCTTAGCTAGCCAAATCGATACACTTCGCTCAGAGCTTTCATCCTAAGGATACATCATCAACTTAAGCATCTCGTCTCCTAATCCAATAGCACGCTGTTTATAATTGTCACCCCCCCGTACTATCATCATGGATAAAAAATCTGCGCGGTATACTTCTAACAAAGTCGCTCGGCTGATAGAGAAGTATGAGCTAACAGGATTAGGTGACACACTCGAGAAACGTTGGACAGCGACAGGTGATGACCGTCTCAGTTTACGTGACCTGGCCGATTACTTTAATAAGGAGTTACTTCGCGTTCGTGTCGTTGGAAGCAGTCTGAATACTTTAGGACGTGATATCGACACACTGTATCGAAACCTCCAGAGCGATGATGTGAGTGTGGGTGTTCGTACCGACACTCGCCGCCGACTTATTGAGCATGGGGTTGATGTCGAATCGCTCGAATCAGATTTTGTCACATACCAAGCGATACGGTCATATTTGACCGAATTCCGAGATGCATCATATAAGCAACTCAGCGATACTGATAAAATCGCTAAAGATCGCGAGAGCATTCAACGACTCCAGAGCCGGACAATCTCGGTGACCTCTGATCGGCTTGAGAAACTCCGAGATACGAATCGTATCGACGCAGAAGAGTTCGAAGTATTTCTCGACTTACAGGTCATCTGTGAGGTCTGTGGGACGCAGTACTCAATCGATGCGTTTCTGGATAACAGAGGTTGTGAGTGTCAGCAGTGAGTCAATATGGGATATTAGCATGTCGTTTCGAAAAAACAATTAACCCACTAACACGTACATGCTGAATAATGAGTTCTCTCGAAACCGTTTCCGACTCTGCCCACTTTCGTGTCGAAAATATCGGTGGAATTGATAAGACAGAAGTCTCAGTCCCGCCGGGCGTCACTATACTGACGGGCGAGAATGCGACAAATCGTACTTCATTTTTGCAGTCGATCATGGCAGCCATGGGGAGTTCGGATGTCTCGCTCAAAGGTGATGCAGAGACTGGGTCTGTGACACTCGAAATCGATGATAAGTCCTACAAGCGGTCGCTTACTCAGGCAGATGATCAAATTACATTCGCCGGTGATTCATATCTTAATGAGCCTGAGGTTGCAGACCTCTTTGCTTTTCTACTTGAGTCAAATGAGGCCAGACAGGCAGTTTCACGAGGTGACGAGCTTCGCGAGGTGATCATGCGACCAGTCGATGTCGATGAGATTAAATCACGGATTCGTGAACTTGAGTCAGAGAAACGTCAGCTAAATACGGAGATTGAACAAATCGAATCAAAGAAAAACAAACTCCCGAAACTCGAAGAGCGCCGGACGTCGCTCCAAAATGAAATTGAAGCCAAGCGGGAGTCGCTCGAGCAGATTGAAGCTGAGATTGAAGCACACAGCACGGAGATTGAGCAGGGTCGGAGTGAGGAGGCAGCCCTCGAATCTAAACTTGATGAACTGAAACAGACGCGGAGCGAATTAGAATCTGTCCGGCAACAAATTGAAATCCAGTCTGAGAGCATTACTTCACTAAAGCGTGAACGGAATGAAATCAGTAGCAAACTGGACGATATTGATGACCAACCAAAGGAGCCGAATCATAGCTTAGAGGCTGAGATTGACCAACTTCGTGATCGCCGGCAATCACTCACTACAGAAATAAATGAACTCCGGAATCTCATCGAATACAATGAAAAGCGACTCTCGACGAGCAACGAGGAATTGCTTGAGCTGGAACAGTCCAATCATAGCTCGCTGACTGATCAACTCATCGAAGCCGATACAGTGACCTGTTGGACGTGTGGGTCAACTGTCGAACGCTCGCAGATCACCTCAACTGTCGATCGACTGAAAAATCTCCGCACAGAAAAAATGGATAAACTCGCGGAAATCAAAGAAGATCTTCAGTCAGTGAAATCAGATCAAAAAGCACGCCGCACTCGCATTAACCGGATCGAGCAGCTCGAGTCGAAGCTTGACGAAATAACCGCTGAAATTGAGCGTCGAGAGAGCAAAATTGAGGAGCTGAAATCGTCCCGAGTAGAACTCACCAGCGAAGTCGAAGCGCTCGAAACAGCTGTTGAGGAGCTGGAATCAGCAGACTTTGATGAGATCCTCTCGCTGCACAAGGAGGCGAATCAATTAGAGTTCGATATTGACCGAATCGAGTCAAAAGTTGACGAGATAACCGCCCAGATCGAAACGATCGAAGATGACATTGAACGCTCAGAGGAGCTACGTAAAGAGCGCGAAACAACCATGGACGCTCTTACAGATCAGCGGACAATGATCGAACAGATCGAAGCTGAAGCAGTCGAATCTTTCAATGATCATATGCAGTCGATTCTCAAGTTAATGGGATATGAGAATATTGAGCGTATCTGGATCGAACGTATCGATACCAGTGAGACGACAAATCATAGCTCACACTTTGAGCTACACATTATCCGTACGACTGAGAGCGGCATTGCATATGAAGACACTGTCGAACATCTCTCTGAGAGTGAAAGAGAGGTAACTGGTCTGATCTTTGCCCTGGCTGGGTATCTGGTTCATGACTTACACGAAACTGTTCCGTTTATGTTGCTTGATTCACTTGAGGCAATAGACTCTCCTCGCATCGCGACACTCGTGGACTATTTTGCTGAGTTCAGTGAGTTTTTGATCGTAGCGCTTCTCCCAGAGGATGCCAGCGAGCTTGACGATTCCTATACTCGGGTCACAGATATTTAATTTAGAGCTGGCTTCGCGCTGTAGTGGTAAAGACTTTGAGGTAGTGCTGGCTGATTCGATATATGACTACATTTGAGGGGTATCCCCGGTCACATGGACCACCAGGTGCTCGGAACTATGTAGCTGTGATCCCCGTGTCGGTCGCAACAGCCCCGATCGCTGATGAAATTGCTGCTCAAGGAGGCGCACAGATTCGTTCAACGCCGCACCAGATGGGAGGAGACCCGCCAGCAGCCGCACGTAAGCAAATATTTCGCACACTCGCCGGAGTCGGAACAAACCCGAATGTAGGTGCATCTCTAATCATCGGTCTCGGGACAGAGGCTATTGGCCTCGACGAGTTAGCCGATGCAGTTGCTGTTGGTGAACGGCGTGTTGAAACCATCTCAGTTCGCGAAACTGGAGGAACAATCGCAACGGTGACCAGCGGGACTGAGATCGCTGACTCTCTCTGGCAGTCGATACGAACGATTGAACGGACGTCATGTGATGCAAGCCAACTTCGATTTGGTGTCGAATGCGGAGGTTCGGACGCCACAAGTGGGATTGCGGCAAATCCCGCTGTTGGAGCTGCCTGCGACCAACTTGTCGGCGATGGTGGCACAGCGACATTCTCCGAAACACCTGAATTTATTGGCGCCGAGCACATTCTCACTGATCGGTGTGACAGCCAATCCGTTCGTGACCGACTTTTGGAGCGAGTTAATTCTCGCGAGGCTGCTGCAGAGCTCATGGGGGTTGACATGCGTGGTGCACAACCAACACCGGGCAATCAAGAAGGGGGCCTGACCACTATCGAAGAAAAAAGTTTAGGTGCTATCTCGAAGGGAGGGACGTCTCCTGTGCGTGGAATTGTCGACTACGCTGAGACTCTTCCTGTAGGCGGTGGACTGGTGTTAATGGATACACCAGGATACGATGTTGAGTCAGTCGTTGGAAAGGTTGCTGGCGGTGCACAGGTCATTGCGTTCACCACTGGTCGTGGTTCAACAACAGGAAACCCGCTTGCACCAGTTATCAAAGTCACAGGGAATCCGAAAACTGCTACGCAACTGGCGAATAACATGGATATAGACGCAAGTACGGTAGTATCTGGCGAATCGCTTGAATCCGTCGGCTCACGGATCTACGATGAACTCATCGCGGTGGCCAGTGGGAAACGAACTGCTGCAGAGGTGCGTCAACTTGAGGAATTTGCAATCAATGAACTGCAACCAAATGAACTCGCAAAGAGACAGGAATCAGCATGAAAGGTGAAGTGTTGAGTGAGGTTGGTCTACACCTCAATACAGCAGACAACGTAATTACTGCAATTGATGATGTCAAAAAAGGAGCGATTGTGACATACGGTGGCGAGCAGATCGAACTATCCGAGGATATCCCATTTGGTCATAAAATTGCACTGGAGCAGTTTGAAGTAGGCGATAATGTCATTAAGTATGGTGAAGTAATCGGCGAAGTGACTGAACCTGTGAGTGCTGGAGCGTGGATTCATACACATAATACTGAGAGTCTTCGTGGACGCGGCGACGTCTCTGTCTCGGAGGGTGAAGCCTGATGTCCACCTCTGATCCAGTTGATCGCCACATGGGCGAGAGTCTATCTGAGAGGTCATTTACAGGCTACCGTCGACAATCTGGCATGGTTGGCGTACGAAACCGAGTGATCGTATTACCATCGGTAATTTGCTCGCATATCGTTGCCGAACGTATCACCGACTCAATCGAAGGCGCAGTCAGCACTCCACACGACCATGGATGCGCTCAGATTGGAGCAGACCACGATCAGACAGAGCGCACGCTTCTCAACATCACACTTAATCCAAACGTTGCAGGAGCAACGGTTGTTGGATTAGGGTGTGAACATCTCCAGAGTGGCCCGTTCGCTGAGAAGATTGCAAGCCACGATGTCCCTGTCCGAGAGACAGCGATTCAAACTGCTGGTGGGACTAACCCCTGCATTGAGGAGGGGATTGAGCTCACAAACACACTCATGAAGAACGCTGGAGCGACCGATGAGGAGTCCGCACGCATGTCAGATCTCACTGTCGGCATCGTGAGTTCAGATATATCTGACTCAACAAGAACAGTTGCTGACCCCCTCGTTGGAACGGTGGTAAACAGACTCACTCAGGCAGATGCACATGTAATCGTCGCTGGAATTGAGCGACTAGCCGGGCACTCAGATACCGTCCAAGACAGAGCAGCGGACTCATCTGTCAGACGTGATATACAGATGATGCTCGATCGATTCAAAATGCAACCCGGAAACACTCGCAGCATCGCCGAAGATTCGACAAGCTACCCGCTGGAGGAGATTACAGCCACGTGGGGAAATCAGCCAGTGACCGAAGTAATCGACTATGGTGATCGAACTGCCCGAAATAGCGGTTTGACATTGCTTGATTCGCCATCTCGGTTTGAAGAGGCCGCTACAGGACTCGCTGCTGCCGGTGCATCGATCATTATTCATGTAACTGCAGAGGGGATTCCAACCGGCCACCCGATTGTCCCGGTCATTAAGATAACGGGTGAGGACTCGACGGCAAGTGTCTTAGCAGACGATATAGATATTGACGCGCGATCGAGTACCCCTGCAGATCTTATATCGACACTTCGCTCGGTTGCAGATGGTGCCTCCACAGCAACCGAACGTCATGGCCTCACAAAGTTCGCAATCAATCGCGTCGGACCATCGATGTAAGATTACCATCGAGGTTTTTTATTGAGCTACCCCAAATCTTTATGAACATGTCGCAGCAACCGACAATATCGCCTGTCAGTGAAGAAACCATTATAAAGGCTTGCCATGATAGGCCACTGCCCGAGATGGGGATGGTACGTCAAAAATGGCAGACTGACTCTATTCCACAGACGGCAATTGAAGACCGAGCAGCTGCTGAGGTCGGAAACTTGGCGGTCGATAAGATTCCTGCCGGCGGTGAGGTCGCTGTCGGAGTTGGAAGCCGTGGAATTGCCAACCTTCCAGTGATTGTCCGCGGTGTTATCCGTGGATTGAGTGAGCGTGGCTTTGATCCGTTTATTTTTCCAGCGATGGGTAGCCACGGAGGTGCAACTGCAGAAGGACAGGCAGCCAAACTTGATGCACTCGGTGTAAATAAAGAGAATGTAGGCTGTCCAATACGATCGACCATGCAGACCGTTGAGGTTGGCCAGACGTCAGAGCGAAATATCCCTGCGGTCGCCGATGCAAACGCTGCAGAAGCGGATGCGATAATCCCAATCAACCGAATCAAAGCTCATACTGACTTTCAAGGAAAGGTTGAGAGTGGTCTCTCAAAAATGTTAGTCATCGGGATGGGTAAGCAGCGCGGGGCCAAGATTGCTCATGAATGGTCTGTCGACTGGAGTCTCCGTGATATGCTGCCAGAGATTTCGAGCCTATTGAGAGAAAAGCTACCAGTCGTTGGTGGAATTGCTCTCGTTGAGGACCAGAACGATGAGACAGCAATTATTGAGGGTGTTCCCACATCTAATTTTTTGACACGCGAAGCCGAATTACTCGAAACGGCATATGAGGTGATGCCAACCCTTCCATTCGACAATCTGGATGTGCTAATTATTGATCAGTTGGGCAAAGACATCAGTGGGTCTGGAATGGATACAAATGTTATAGGACGGCTCGTATTTGGGTTTGACGAACCTGAGCCCGATACACCAGAGATTAAACGGATCTATGCCCGATCGCTCACAGAACCCTCACATGGCAACGCATGTGGAGTGGGATCAGCCGATCTCATCCATCAAGACCTGCTCGCAGACATGGATGTTTCGAAGTCACTCATTAATACAATCACTGCAAGTACACTACCAGGCACGAGAGTTCCAGCACCAGTTGAGACAGACCGAGCAGGCTTGACTGCATCCTTATCCACAATCGGAGTCGCCGGTCCCGAAGATGTCCGCGTTGCCCGCATCACCGACACGATGCGGCTTGAGAGAATGTATGTTTCTACACCACTCTTGAAGGAAGCACGGGCTGATCCGAATCTTGAGGTGCTCAACAGGGCCACTCCAGTGGCATTCGATGATGATGGTAATCTTGTAGCCCCTTCTCCTGTCTCAACGACACACTGAATCACACCATTCGCTCTGTATGTTCTTTCAGTAAATAAGACTGTAAGACTGATTGAAAATTATTGAGTCCGAAGAGTATAAATAATAATAATGAATTTAGCTCTTTATGCCGAAAGATAGCAAACAGTATCGAAGAGATATCCTCAAAGGCACAGCGGCGCTTGGTGCAGTTGGCGTTGCTGGATGTCTCGGCGGCGACGATGGAGGAAGTGGAGGAAGCAGCACTGATAGTTCCAGTGAGACCAACTCATTTCTTGAGCAGGCACGGTCGATTGGATTCACTAATAACCCAGATGACCGCCGTCTGACGACACTCGATGAATGGACTCTTGAGCAGCGCCAAGCAATCCCTGCTGAAGGGAGCCGTGCAGATTCGACTGCATGGGCTGAATCCGAATCCGTCCAATCTGCCCCATACCAACCCCCGGAGGGCTGGGAAGACACTGCTGCTGCTGATGTCGACTCAATCCAGTTGTTGAACTTTGGATCGCTCGAATTTGACCCAGGGACGGTCGCTGCACACGCACTTTTTGAAGACCGCACTGGAATTACTATTGAGCCACTTGAAATTACCGTTGATCAGGCTATACCGAAGGAGACCGCGTTCCTCCAAGCGGGCGAAGGCGAACCGCAGGGATTCCAAATCGTCGTCTCTGATTCACTCTCTTCGTTTGCAGAGGCAGGCTATCTGCAGCCAGTCGATCCACTATTCGGCGATGATTCGATGTACGACCCAGTCCAGCCCGTTGTAAAACAAACGATGAATTACAACGGTAGTCTATACGGTGGCCCAGCATATCTCGAAGGTGACTTAGTTCATGTTAATGTTGGGATGCTTGAAGACCAAGGTATTGACCAGTCCGTTATCGACCGTATAACGGCTGGCGAATGGTCGTGGGATGATCTTGAGACCTGTATGGATGCATTCCAGGGGACCGATGCGTTCGCATGGGCATACCGTGGCTCCTCACGGACGTACACGATGCGGGATTTCAACAAGCACTATTATCAAGCTGGTGGAGAGTTTGTCAACGATGACGGAACTGTCAGTGTCAATGATGAAGCTGGATATTACACACTCAGCACGATGGTTGGGTGGCTTAATAACGGCGGAGTTCCTGATTCGGTGGTAAACTTCGGTCAGGGCGACTTGGCTGATGGATTCTTGGCCGAGCAGTTTGCGATGGTACCTGTATATGGTGATTTGACACCTGGGGCAGTCAATGAATTTGGTGACGATTACCAGCCAACCCTTACCCCGAAGGCTGGTGAGGATGCGCCTAATCCGACCCGTGCCGGATTGGCCTCTCCAAACTGTGTTGGTGTGAACTCAAACGCCTCGGATGCAGAAAAGTTGGCACTCATGTTGTACATGGATGCGCGAATCTCACAGTGTGCCGCGTGGTGGGAGTTTGTGGTGGAAGGCAATCAGTCAATGCACAATCGGGTCTACGATGAAGCAGCCGAAACTGGAGCTGCGCTGTACCCAGCGATTCGTGGGGAACAAGCCAGTCTAAATAAAACCGAGGTGTTCCCGCAGTCGCGAGCTATCAAGCAGAATATCAGTGAACAGTGTCAGCAAGCTATTGCTGGTTCAAAATCACCACAAGAAGCACTCGATTCTGCACAAGACTTCATCGACACGGTTCTTGGACAGTAACCACCTCGCAGAGTATTTTATACATTATGTCAGTTGAATCCGACACTGGATTTGCAACTCCAGAGACCACATACCAGAAGCTTCGCTACCGGATATCACAGTTCGCTAACGACCACATCTTGCTCGTATTCATGGGGCCAGCGTTATTGGCTATCACAGCAATCTTCATCTATCCGGTGTTTTATCTCCTCCGACAGTCGCTCTTTTTGACCATCCCTGGTGCACCGGAGCGATTCGTCTGGGTTGAAAACTTTATTACTATGTTTCAAACCGATGTGTTCTACACCTATCTAAAAAATACTCTGCTCTATTCGTTCGGGTCATTGGCTATAAGCCTCGGCAGTGGATTGATAATTGCCCTCGGAATCAATCATGTTGCGCGTTCAAAATTGCGGGACTTCTATTCAACTGTGCTCATGTTCTCGTGGGCAATTCCCCTTGCTGTTGTGGCACTTATCTGGAAGTGGATATTCACTGGTAATGAACTCGGCCTGATCAATATGGTCTTGATGGATGTGGGACTCATTAACTCAGCTATCCCGTGGCTAGCAAGTTCGCAGATGGCTATGTTGGCCGTCATTCTCACTGATGCGTGGGCTCGTATGCCGTTTGCTATGTTAGTCTTGCTGGCTGGACTTCAGTCAGTTCCGAGTCATATGTACGATGCAGCAAAGGTGGACGGCGCCACCTCGTTTCAGACCTTTCGCGCAATAACGCTACAGTATATCCGTCCGTATATCGCCATCGTCGCGCTAATTAACTGGATGTTCGCCTTTAGAGCGTTTGCAGTTGTGTTTCCGATGACTCGGGGCGGTCCAGGAACATCCACGACCATATTCAGTATACATATATACCGTGAGGGGATGATAAACTTCAATTACGGCTATGCGTCCGCAGTCGCCGTCTTCATTATCGGGATTTCACTGCTCGTTGCAACGTTCTATGTTACAAAGATCATGGGAGGTATGGAAGGCCAATGAGTTTTACAGATAAAGACTACGAACGAATCAGTTACAAGAAACGCCAGGCGTTTTGGGACTTCGTTGAGAGTCCTCAAGTTGTCCACTTGGTATTAGCGATCGCCGTCTTGGCAGTCGTAGTGCCGCTACTGTGGGAAGTGTTGACTTCGTTTAAAACGAATGATGCTGTTTACAACCTGAACTACTTCCCTCGAGACCCGACGCTACAATCATACTATCAGGTGCTCATTGGCGAAAGTTATTGGAAGTCCGTGGTAAACAGTCTCATCATCTCGTCGACTACAACGTTCGTCGTAATCGTTCTTGCTGTTCCAGCTGGATATGCGTTCAGTCGCTATCGTTTTCGGGGTGATAATATCCTATTTATTGGAGTGCTGTTCTCACGATTATTCCCACCGATTGGACTGATTGTCCCATACTATCAAATCATGTCGTGGCTCGGCTTGCTAAACTCTCTTCCGGGAATCATTACTGCACAAATATACCTCTGGTTGCCGTTGATGATATATATCATGCGAAACTTCTTCATGTCGATACCTGAGGCGCTGGATGAGTCTGCGCGAGTTGACGGGTGTACACGCATTCAAGCGTTCAGAAAGATCGCCCTACCACTGGCCGGTCCTGGTATCGCTGCTTGCTCAATCCTCACTTTCTTGTATTCGTGGCGGGAGTTCTTGTTTTCACTCATCGTTACCACAGATCTTAAATCAATGCCGATATCAGTTGCAGTGTATCAGTTTGTGGGTGATGTCTCAGTCCAATGGGCATCACTCGCAGCAGCAAGCGTCGTTGCGATTATTCCGACCATCTTGGTCGTTATATTCTTCCAGCAGTACATCGTCAGTGGCCTGACCGCTGGCGCACTCAAAGAATGAATCAATCAACAAAAATACAATCATGAGCGAAATGACAACACAGCCGAATGAATTTTCGGCCACTGATGATAGTACCGCCAACTCAGATACTGATACAAATGTACAAATCGACAGTTTGACTAAGATATTTGCCGATAATAGCAACGGCGACATTGTCGCTGTCGATAATCTGAGTATCGACATTCGACGTGGGGAGTTCCTCGTTTTTGTTGGACCATCTGGGTGTGGAAAGACAACATCACTTCGAATGGTTGCGGGGCTGGAATCGCCAACAGAGGGTAAAGTTATGATTGAGGGAGAAGATGTTACTGACTATGACCCCCGAGAACGAGGAATCGCGATGGTGTTTCAAAACTACGCTCTCTATCCTCACATGACTGTGAGGGGAAACATGTCATTTCCTCTCCGAATTCGGAACTACCCAACTGTTGAAATTGAACAGCGCGTTGAGGAAGCTGCCTCACTCTTGGAAATAAGTGATCTATTAGACCGCAAACCATCACAGCTTTCTGGTGGCCAACAGCAACGCGTCGCTCTCGGCCGTGCAATTGTTCGGGAGCCCTCCGTCTTTTTGATGGACGAACCTCTCTCAAATCTTGACGCCAAACTCCGTGTGCAGATGCGAACAGAGCTGAATGAAATACACCAACGAGTAGGTAAGACGACGATTTACGTCACTCATGACCAAGCCGAGGCAATGACTCTTGGCGATCGGGTTGTCGTGCTGAATGAAGGAAGGCTTCAACAGATTGGACCACCACAAGAGCTGTACGATAACCCAATCAATCGATTTGTAGCAAGCTTCATTGGGGAACCTCCGATGAATTTTCTCCCGGTGACAGTCGCAAACCACAGCGATAGTTACCACATCGAAGGTGAATTCTTCGAGTTTACTGCTCCCGAACCAGTGGCAAACAAATTAATGACGTGGGATAGCTCCCTTGATCAAGTTACATTTGGGATTCGCCCAGAGGATCTTAGTGATGCAAGCTTGCTTGAAGACAGCGAAAACACGCTCACTGCTCAGGTGAAATTAGTAGAGCCGATGGGGTCTGATAAATTCCTCACAGTGACCCCACTAAATACAGATAGCCCAGAATTCACCGCAAGAGTGTCTCCCGAGAGCTCAGTAACTGAAGGTGATGAGGTCTCGCTTGTCGCAAACCTTGACAAATTACACCTGTTTGACAACAGATCCGGAGAAAATATTACCTACTGACTAACACGCCAGCGCCCCTGTCGTGACGGGTTTTTTGTATACCTTTACTGTACTCCCCATATGCTATCACTTCAGGATAATCTTCGGTCAATGACGACTCCCGTTATCACTCCGTTCAATTCTGATAAAACGCTTGAGTTGGAAATATTTGAATCGCACCT
>JAQCNF010000069.1 GCA_028275165.1 Haloquadratum sp. | reverse complement strand
GATCATCAATCCACGGAGAGTTCCGTATGGCACCAGATCCAGACCCAGAAAACGGAGATCACTCACCAGCGCAAGGAACGAACCCGGAAAGTGACCCAGCATCTGACCAGCCTCGACAATCAAATCCAGGAGACCCTCCGATGACCTCCCAGAGCCCTCGCGAAGAACTCAAAGATTCCTTCGACCGGAATCAGCTCATCCAGCGGAACATCGACATGGCACTCGATGTCGTGTTACGAACGAATCCAGCCGAGAATATCCTGAAAAATATCGACGACGATGAGTTGGAGGAACAGTCCAGAGACCAGGTCCAGTCGATGATGAACGAGTGGCTCGACATGTATCGTGATATGCTCGAAGAAGGACGCCCGCTCCCACGGGACCTCATTGGCCGGTCGGCAGAGCTCGCAGAACAACGCCGAGAGCAAGAACCCAGAGTCACCGCCGAATCACGAGGTGGGCGTCGGTGAACCGAGACGAACATATGGCCGTTGACCAGTACCTGCTTGGCTACACCGACGAGGGCGTCCACGCATTCATCGATCAATCGGCGGCATGGTTGGGATTCGGGCACAGATCTGTTCGACACACTACCGAAACCATCGAGTACATCGAGTCGATGAGAGGAGATGATGCTGCCAGACTCGCAGCCCTGCACATCCTTATCGACAACCAAGTCCTCGATCGTGAGTGGTTAGAGCAAGAGGTCGTTCCAGACTGTGAGTGAGACAATAGAGTAGTTGTTTCCCCGTGACCATCGTCGGCGAATTAATTCACCACATAACCGTCTGTTGTGTCTCTCTACTAATCAATAGGCCCGATAACTCTGATCATTATAGAGGCCTCACACAACGGGAATCTCACAACCCTGATACGCCGTTACACGTTTCTCCCCCCGTGAGAAACAACCACCCTGACATTGAGTGCTCCTGATAGCAGGAGTCCATCTGCCGAGTTTTAGATGCACGACTAACGTTAGTCTCTAAGTAGCAGTTCCGACTCATTCGATCGTGCCAGGGAATGCTTCTCGCTCTCTGTCTATCCAATTCTTGTCATGGCTTCTGTGCAAGATACAGCGCGTACATGCAGTATACTACCAATATTGAATGTCGTCCACGACAATATCAGTTGATTGTCTCCAATGCCCTTGTTGAATTGTAATCCAATCCATACTTTCGATTTCGGAGTCTGAAACAAAATCTACGTTTGTGGCGACCGTTTCGGACCCGATAGCTACTTCTCCAATATGCTGATCTTCAAAACTAACATCTTGCAATTCAACTAATCTAACAGAACTTAATGATTCGTCGGAGATGGTCGGATCAACCAGCTTATCTGATTGTTGACTGATATACACAATCTGATTTTCTTCTTTATTACTATCTTCTTCCAAACTATCACTGCTACCGTATGTTCCGAGCGTTATACCATTTGGTCTTCCTGATCCAGTAAACACTTCACCTAATCTTAAATACAAAATCATCGTTATGATTTCTTCAATTGTAAAATCATCTCTGGTAATACTGGATCCACCTTCAATAAACTCACTTGCATCGCCTGTTAATCCATACTGGCCTTCTGGCGCGGTTGAAGACTGTACTGTGAAATTAGATCGGCCACCATCGCTTCCAACATTCGATGTGTCAAAGGCATCAATCCAGTTGGACGAGAGGGACCCACTCTCAAAGTCATCAATAACTACTGTCTCCGTGTTAGAAACTTTTCCCAATTGATCTTTATTTTCCCCCGACTGGTCTTCGTCTCCAGTATCCCCCCCAGCACTTCCATCGCCACCATCCCCACCGGTACTCCCACCGTTACCTGGTCCAGTGTCACCACTGTTGTTCGTCTGCGTCATAGCCACAATACCACCGGCACCGAGGACGCCCACACCGGCAAGTCCGAGAGCGCTTCGACGGGAAATTAGTGGAGACTCATCTCCGGAGTCAATGGTTCCCTCAAATTGGGTGGGACTCGCGGTGCTTGCTGTCTCCTGCTCGCGAGGTGCGGAATTGTCTGGTTGTGTTGGTACTTCTGATGACGGTTCTGTGCTCTGAGTCGATTCCGTGCCCAAGTCTCTTGCCGTCCCACCCACGCTTGAGTTGTCGGTGACGAGTTCGCCAGCGATGGATCGCTTGAACAGTCGGTCGAGTTCCTTCCGGAACATTACGAGACTCTCGTATCGGTCGCCTTTCTGCTTCGACAGTGCCTTCGAGATTGGTTCGTCAACTGCGTCGGGGAGGGTGGGATTCACCGCAGAGGGCGGGTCCGGCTCGTCGTCCAAGACACTCCGCATCACGGCAGTCGACGGCCCAGTAAACGGTGGCTCACCGGCGAGCATCGCGTACACGACTGTCCCGAGTTGATATATATCGGTGAAGTCATCGGGGTTTCCGAACGTCTCGCTGTCGAACTGCTCCGGTGCAGCGTAGGTTGGGGAAATCCCCTCGATACTGTTGGAGTGTTCTAACAGCATTTTCGCAAGCCCCCAGTCACTGACCTTCGGGTAGTCCCACGTGTCGCTGCCGGT
>JAQCNF010000064.1 GCA_028275165.1 Haloquadratum sp. | reverse complement strand
GGCTGTTCTTGTGGGTGGAACGCACCCGTGGTTGTATCGAACAGGTAGACTCCGGGCTGTGCCAAACAGCCGTTACTCATATCCCCAGTTGGAGGAGTTTGAGTTATCTGTCGGCGGATATTCACTGCTCCGTTCACGTCTGCGTTCATCGTCGTTGCACACGAGTCACAGACAGACAGCCCACGCTCGACGCGATTGGCGTCTCGAATCTGCCCGCAACACGAGCAGGTTTTCGAGGTGTTTTCTTCGTTCACACGGTCAACCAGTATTCCGTGTGCGTGGGCTTTGTATTACAAAGAACAGCGTCGGATTAAGGACTTGAACCACAAACTCTCCCGTCGCCTCATCGCGTTCGCGGAGCAGTTCGAGAATCCCGTTATTCGGATGGAAGACCTCGAAGGTATCCGCGAGAACAGTTCGTGGTCGGGTGTCCACTCGTGGCACTTCTACCAACTCCACTAGTTCATCACGTACAAAGCCGAACGTGCTGGTATCCGCGTCGAGAAAGTTGACGCTCACCATACCAGTCAGCGGTGTTCAGAGTGTGGTTCGATGGGAACCCGTGATGGCGACCACTTTTGCTGTTCGGAGTGTGACCGTGGACGCCACGCCGACCTGAACGCTTCGGAGAATATCGCACAACGGGAAGGAGAACCATGCACGGCGTAACAGTTCGGCTGACGCGAACCGTGCTCCCTCGCTGGGTGAATAGCCGTCGTCATCGGGCTCTGCCCGATTGTTCGTGGAACGTCGTTCCACGCTGTTGACGCTCGCTGTATGCGGGGAGGAAGGCCCCATTGACAGGGCGACACGCGCTGAAACGCACACCGTTGGTCACAACTCGGTGGCGACCGTTGACGTTCCACGCGAAAGCGTACTTGAGAACCAAGGAAACGCGCAACCTGAATATCCCCTTCGGGGAATCCTCGCCTACAGCGGGGAGGATGTCAACAACGAGTGTTAAATAACCGCTGAATCCACCGCGAACGCGAGAGCATGGATTCCCGATCGTCGCCCTCATCTTCGAGAGACGAGCCGCACAAACGGTAGCCAGGTAGATTGGGGGAGGTTAGTTGTCCTGTATCGATACGAGCAGTGATTTAATTGGAGAAACATAACTAAACAATGCCGGTCACGAACTGATTTGTTTCCGCTATTTCAATGGCTACTTGAATCAGGAAAACCCAAAAATGATACGGTGGCGATGACGACAGTTACCCCCACTGAGCCCCTTCTGATGAACGCTGGAAACCGAGCCACCTTTTTATATTCGTGAGACTCACTCAAAGCCTCAACCGGAGCTGAAGGCTATGTTTTACTCTGACACCTCTCTACGCTCAATATGTCGAACGGAGCTATGTCACTAGGAGTTTTGACACACATCAAGAGCGTGACTGGCTCGGTCTGCTTAGAGTTGGGATATTTCTCAGGCCATCCGCGTGCGACTGAGAGGTGAGAGGAAACCTATGAGACGAACTTAAGCAGATCATCACGCTGGTGGTCGTGAAACACGCTTTGAAGTGCCTCATTTAGCGGCTTAATGTGGCCGCGTTTCGCGCTGATAGGTGTGACTGTCTCGCGCCACTGTTGCCACGGTGGAAAGAGGCCCAATCGGTCGCACAACTCATCAAGTTGCTCATCGCGATTGTCTATCTTATCCATTTTGTTCGCAGCCACGATAGTCGGGACTGAGAGATTCCAGAGGAACTCGAATAATTCAATATCGTGAGGGATTTCATCTGGCCCACTGTGTCGATCAATAATTTCAACAGCACTCTTCGTATCAACCACTAACACAGCTGCAAGAATATCGGAAGCGTGTGTCTCGAGATACCGAACAATATTTGTCTTGATTTGCTCGCGCTGGCTGGCCTCTACGCCACTCATGAAGCCGAATCCTGGCAGGTCTGTGAACATGAATTGCTCAGCTGACCAGTCGTAGTGATTTGGTGAGCGTGTGACACCGGGCTTCTTTCCGGTCGTGAATTTCGCGTGGCCCGTGAGTTCACGCATCAACGTAGACTTTCCAACGTTTGACCGGCCGAGTAAGACGACTTCATCACACGCTGGTCGGTCGTTAAACATAGTTTAAATACGGTTGAACAACACATAAGCTATTTGCAGTCGTGCTAATCTTCTCCGAGGTAAGCCACGCGCTTTGCGTTATTCATTCCATGAGAGGGAGAATTCACACTGGTGCTCTCAGAGGCTTCACTGTTTAGGGTTGGCACCGCACCCAGCAGGCACGTTCAATTCTGCTCAACCTTTCAGATGGGTCGAGTTGGAATGAACACCCGAAACCGTCAATTTCGTGAGGCTCGCGCCACGACGACCCATCGGAGCTTTCGTCGCACTGTCAGTGAGTTTGAGAGGAGTCACATCTCCGGACTGCTTAGCTCAGTCAGGTTGGATGAAGATGTTTGATTCATTTTCAGAACTCTCTGACTGTATTTTTTCCTGCGTGATGTGGTTAGCTCAAGATGTTGGCGACACCCTCAAACTCAAACCGTTTGAGACGTTCCGCGTCTCGTCATCATGGAAATAGACCATTTCCGAACGATCAAGAGGCACTCGCCTTGCTCGGCCCGTCGATCTCTTCTCAAGAGAAATATCGCCATTATCGGCTGAACAGGCGCAATACCACGGCGTTCACGCTGTTCGCACCATCACTTGGAGAGCAGAAACCCGTTCAAATGTGCCTCCGAGTTTCTAACGCCACTTCTTAACTGGCGGGCAGCTTGGGATGAGGATAGGAAACGAGAGGAATGAGGTGAAACAGAGTGGATTCCGTCCTGTCCTTCAGAAGTGGCCTGACCCACCTCATGAGACAATATCCGAAACGACAGGCAACGCATATGCTTGAAGCGTATGCCTATGCTGACTGCTCAGATGTGACCAGAAAGGTACCCCCGAGTCTGCTGACGCCTGCTGGCGTCCCCGTGGCACAAACAACATTTGGACGTCAAACACGGCACGGTTGTGGATAGGGGAGGAAAGGGGAGGAGTAATGACAGCTTGGCACCGCCAGTCCACCACACCGACACTGTGGGACTACCCGCGCCTGAAAGGTGGGAGTCCGGTGACTGGACTACGGACCTGAAACTTCCTCGGGATTTTTTGACGCTCACGCGGAAAGGATGTCAATTTCTCATTCCTCGTCTCAGGCACTGGTCTCGTCATTTCTGACGAAGCCCTTGCTGTAGCTATTCAAACACAGTCACTCTCGTCGAATGATTGCTGCCCGGCCAGTCTGAGAGTGTATTTCAAACCCATGTGCTTTCAGCCACTCGTGACTATACCCATCACCGTGTAACCGTATCTCGATAAGATCATCTGGCTCGTCAATATCAGTCGACAGACGCATCGAATCGACAGTCGTGAATGAGAGATTGGCTTTCTTGGCAATCTCACAGTGGTCTTGATACGAGAGGCCGTGATAATTGACAGTGAACCTTGACGACCGTGTGATAAATGCATTTGTGCCTCCGCCTCGTCCTGGAGCAAGGACAACGTCACCGTCCGAAGTATACAATTTATTGACAGCTGAGACAGTGAGCAACGCTAAGTCAGCCATAATCACTGCAACTCCACCAGTCGGTTGCACAGTGTCGAATTGTGCATCAAGACGGCTGTTGACCGCCTCTGATAATGTTCCATCATGTGCAACGATTGGTGGAAGCGTGTCCTCAAAATATGGCTTGATGAGTGAACTCGTCTGCTCACCAACCAGCAGTTCGAGTGTATGTGATGTTCTCTTGATTATATCAAGAACATCTTTTAACATCGCAACAGCGAACTCTCGCCGCTCGTTCAGATCAAGTACTGATGCAAGGCGCGTCTTTGGACTTTTCGCAGCGAAGGGAATAACCACGTGCATTCGCGCAGGTGTGGCTTGTTAGCCTAGCTTGTCGGGTTGGCTTCGCTGTGAGCGCCAATACAGGACAGCGCCAATTACGAGGGCGAGAACGACGACTCCTCCAGCACCAAGAAAGAGGAATTGTTGTGTCTGTTGACTTTGCTGGCGCTGCTCAGCTTGTGCCTGGGCTTCATTTGCTAACTGGGTGGCTAATTCAAACTGTTCCCCATTGTATGCATCAATTGCGTTTTGTAGGCTCTGATCAGCCTCATCTGAGTTTACTGAATTCACGACACTTGCTGCAGCATCGATCTCTGCTCGAGCTTCACGACTCGTTTGGGTATACTTGGTTGCTTGCCACTGACCTAATTCGTTCGATGTCCCACCCTGTCGCGACTGTGTGAGTGTCATGACAGTGAAATTTTGAGCAGGGTTATACTGGTAAGTATCAACCTCTGGAACCGTTCCAGTTATTTTGACTGTCACTTCACTCGTGCCATCGCTCACCGAGACCGGATAAGCAGTCAGCGTTTGTCCATCATATGACTCTTGCTTCCATCGAGCATTCGTTTGATCATAATAGCTCACCGTCCACGTGACATCAGTGAGTTCAGTTGATCCAGTAACGGTCCACGTCTCAAGCGATGGATTCTGATACAATTCGGTCAGTTGTACCGTTGAAGTATGTTGTGTACCGACCTCGCCATCGCTAAGCATGTCTTCACTGTTAAGTTCAACTGCGCCTGCTGCACTGGCAAACGCTACGGTCAGCACCATGCAGACGAGAACGAGTTTAGAAAAGCGATTCCAATTCATCATCATCATCCTTAACCAAGTCATTTAGATTCTCTTTACTCTCGCTTCGAATATTCTCAATATTATCTTTCGCCTCGATTGCTACTTGTTGGAGTTCCTTGATACGGGGAACATTTGTCACGCCAGATAATAACAGCACAGAAGCGACTCGTTCTGACGATCTGAGCGGGTAGTCGCCACCACGGACCTCCATACTCCCGGTTTGTTCCTCGGTCCACTTGCGACCGCGCTCAATTCCCTTTCGATTCAAAAACGGCGGCGGTCCTGCAACGACGAGCAGGGCCCGTTCTGATCCCTCAATTTCGCATGGAAGTGTAAGTCGTCCTAACGCGGCCTTTCTGACCAGTGATGTGATTCGGTTTGTGGTATTTGTCGTGTCGTACTCTGGTGTATCTGAGCTACTGGTCAATTTTGAGAGAAGACCCCCCGTATTTGGGTTTTCAACTGTTTCTGAAGCGTATCCAACTGTTGAAACCCCGCCACTGTCGAGCGTATTTATAATCTCTGAAGAATCGACAACTGATTCAGCTACCTCAGCGTTTTCTCCGACTTCGCCGGCCCCAAAGAGAACACCAAAGCGCGTGACGATTTCCTCGTTAATCTCGTCATACCCCCCTTGCACAGACTCGCCTGTCTTACGCCAGGCATCGTTATCAAATACTAATAGATTATCGACCTCGCGAACGAATGTCTGGAATGAGCGCGCTGCGTTAAGCGTATAGATGCCACCTTCATCACTCCCAGGAAGGACACCTAAGCCGTACACTGGTTCAGTGTAGATTCGTTTGAGATGCTTGGCTAGCACAGGCGATCCACCGCTACCAGTCCCTCCGCCAAGCCCAGCAACTATCAAAAATGCGTCAATTTTGTGTACAGGCACATTATCGATGGCCCCCTGTATCTCATCAATATCTTCTTCGGCAATCTCTGCACCGAGTTCATTATCTGCGCCAACACCATGTCCTTTTACCCGCGCCTGGCCGATAAGTACGCGCCTCTCTGTTGGGATACTTTCCAGTCCCATGAGGTCAGCCTTTGCTGTGTTCACCGCAATCGCTGACTGGACGATGTTTGACCCATGTCGCTGGTCATACTCGACAAATTTGTCGATGATTTTCCCCCCTGCTTGCCCGAAGCCTATCATTGCAAGCTTCATATACTGGGTCTCCTCGCCATTAGACTTATTTAATACTGATGAGGAGTATAAGCGTTTTGATGAAATTGTTTGTTCCGCGCACTGGACTGTGAATTTTGTCGATAGAGACGGCCTCTGGCCACATTCAATTGGCGATTGTTCACGGAAACATCACAGAGAGCAGACAGACGTCAGACAGTATGGCGCTCACTCGTCGCTAATGATCGCGATTCAGATGCGTTTCGATTCGGCGAAGATCAGCCTGAGTCAGATTGAATGCAGTGATATCGCTATCAGTTGTGACATTATCGAACTGTAGCGATCGATACTGGTCAAGACCGAGAGGAAACCCTGGGATCTGCTCGCCGATCGAGAGCCCAACTTTTGCAATCCCCATCGGAATCGGAATGACAGTTGTCGGACGCCCGTTTGCTGCATGTAACTTCTTGGCAATCTCAGCGAGAGTCAGCTTTTCAGGGCCGCCAACTTCATATGTTTGATTTCCATGAGCGTCCACCTGTATCGCCGCAGATAGCATCGGCACTAAATCTCCGACCCAAATTGGCTGAAATCGTGTTTTGCCGCCACCAGGAAGTGCACTGAGAAACGGTGGTGCGAGTAGTTTCGTAAATCGAATAAATTCCCCGCCACTGCCAAAAACAACAGACGGGCGAAAAATAGTGTGTGTGAGCGTCGATGTGCGGACAATTTCCTCTGCACGACCTTTGGCACGGATATACGACGTTGGTCCCTGCGGGTCCGCACCTAAGGCACTTATTTGGACAAATTGTGCAACATTTGCTGTCTCCGCTGCATCGACAAGATTCTGCGTTCCCTCTCGGTGGACAATATCATGCATCTTATCGCCTCCCTCTGGTGTAAACAGCGGCGAGAGCGCGACAAGATTGTACACGATGTCGACATTCTCGACTGCTGGTGCAAGCGAGTCAGGTGCGGTTACATCACCCATCACTGCTTCAGTGCCCTCAGGAAGGTCTGCGTGGTGAGGGTCCCGAGAGAGCACTCTGACTTCGTGCCCATTTGAGAGCAGATCTGCACATAATCGGCTCCCGATGAATCCGCTCCCCCCGGCGAGTAGAATGTGCATACTGAGACGAACTCATCCACTGATGTAAATGTATCTGGATGGTGTATTCCGTATCGCCGCTTGCTGTCCGATACACATGCAACGCTGTCATCCGCTCTTGGAGCCAAAGCAGTCATGAGGAGAATCTCTTCGAGTTGACAACAAAAGCACTCGTGTGGCCCTCCTACTGTACGATAACGCGCTCCTCGACGGAACGAGAGGGTGCCAGCCTCAAATGGTATGCGGCAGTGGATCAGTGAATCGATTCCACAGGAATAATGCAATACAGAGCATGTGATTCCAGCGAGGTGGCAGGGTCATACAAGCAGAGATGAAATCGCCCTCATGTTCGGCCGAACAGAAAATACAGCATCACACGTTACACTCAGCAGTGGTTTGATGAGCGTATTCCACGCAGCTTTGACATATTAACAAAGAGAGCTCATGAACTCGTCCACCCACGAGTAGACGAACAAGCACCTGACAGATTCAAGAGTATATTGAATCCCGCACTGATGTGTGCTCTGGAAATCCGTCAGGTCATGATATGGTCGGTATGATATATATTCTCGACGTGTGTGTTCGTCCAGAGTCTATGTCTTCAGGTAATGTCCCCGGCTTACAGACGTGTCCAAAGATGAGCACGGTCTACAGGTGGAACAGGCTGAGTACCTCGTTGACTCCGAGACGGTTCACAAACTGTTAATCACAACCATACACAATAGCAGCTATGCTCATTACCCTGGAAGGACTGGATGGAAGTGGAAAGACAACTGCTTGGGAGCACCTTCGTGACCGATATACAGAGTACTGTTTTACACGCGAACCGACCCACTCGTGGTATGGTGATGCGGTTAGTCGCTCACTGAATAATGATAATGCGGACCCACTCGCAGAATTGTTCTTATTCATGGCAGACCACGCTGATCACCTGCACCGGCGTATCATCCCTGCACTCAATCAAGGCAAGACTGTAATCTCAGACAGATACTCAGATTCACGAATTGCTTATCAGAGTGCCGCACTTGCCGAGAGTCGTCTTGAGAATCCCTTTGAGTACATCCGGTCACTACATAGACCATTTTCGTACTCTCCTGATCTCACCATCTACTTTTCAATTGACCCAGAAACAGCAGCCGAGCGAGCGGGCGCGACAAATAAATTCGAGCGAACTGACTACCTCAGATTGGTTGAAGCGCAGTATGAGAGACTGTTTTCTGCTGGCACCAGACGTGTGACGCGGATTGACGCGACACAACCGAAGACAGCGGTCGCAAACCAGGTATCAGAGCGTATTGATGCAGCAATGAGCTGAACTGCTTGATTCGATTGAGGCCATTGACCCAGTTATGCCGGCTTATTCCGTATCAGGCAACGTATACTCTTCAGGCGGTGGGACATATAGGATATCGATGGCAACTCCAAGGCCTAATGGGAGAGCGATCATAATGATGGCAGCGGTTACCGCATCGCCAAGGTTGATACCGATATTGAGCACTCCCGAAAATATCAATGTAGTGATAAAAAGCGTCACTGTGCCAACAAGAGTTGTATAGAACAAATACCCCCACTGTGTCCGCAACCGGATGCGCAGAAACCGCGTAAGAACTGCTGCAACGAGTGTATGTAATCCAAGAACACAGATAAAAAGGAGACTATTTAGGATAGTTGCCATACACAGATATTCCGGGTGTTGTCATTATATAACCTGATGAGTCAATCACCGATTGCGATGTATGTTTTTGTGTCAACCACACCGTCTATACTTCGGATACCACTTGCTGCAGCGTCTAAGATGTTGTAGACAGTATCTGCGTCCGCCTGCGCAATGACGTCGTAGTCGCCAGCAACGATATGAGCCTGGGTTACTGGACCAACATTTTCGATTGTGTTCTGTAACGGTTCAATATCGGTTGCGCTCGTTTTTATCATGACAAATGCATGCACCATGTCTATGTGATATATATGTAGAGGGATATTGACTTTTCGACATCTTCGTTCGATATGAGAGGAATATCGTGATGCGACGTCACGTTTACTTCGGTCGCTGCAGTCAGTGCGCTGCTCAGTGTGGAAAATGAATAGACGGTAGAATTGCTCACAAACGACGTGTGTGGTCCAGAACGCCCGTAACGAAGCCGCTGAAGCTTATCAGAGGTATGCAAGTTGGAAGAGCAGCGAGGAGGTGTTGAAGCCGCGTATGACTTCGCCGCACGTTGTGTACGATCATCGTACCGCCACGTTCGACGACCAGTACGAAACCACGCAGAGCTACACCAGAAGTACCGCGGGTGGCAACTTCATATCTGCTGTAAGGAGCAAATCGAGTCTGACACGCGGAATAGGCAACGACCACGCACGGAGCGGCTCTTTGGGTGGGATCGACCTCGGTGTGAACAATCTGGCCGTTGGTTCGACAGATGCGTTCTGGACTGACGACGAGTTTGACCACTGGCAGCGAAAGTGCGAGAACCGGTGCGGCGACCGACAAGAGTGTGGGACACAGATGGGCGTTCAATTGCCTGTACGAGTCGGTCGAATACAAACCCGCCGAGTACGGTATCGAGCTCAAACAGGATGATCTTGAGAACACGTCGCGGCGGTGTTCGACCTGTTCACGCACCCGGACAACCGAGAGGCTGAAATCTTCGACTGTCAAAGTGCAGCTACGAGAACCGTGCCGACTACAACGCTACGAAGAACATCGACCTCGGTATCTTCATCGCAACCAAACTGGGGACGACGAAAGCGCATCCTTGGGCGTGCGCTTGAACAGCGCGACGTTGAACGGTGAGTATGAACCACCTGCCTCCTCAGAGGCTTGAACGGGAATTCGCGCTGAATCCCACTCATTTGTGGATGGGTAGCTCAACTAAAGTGTTTTATAATTCCCGCTTTCACGATTATAAATATGGAAATTGTTATACTTGGGACTGGGCGAGTTGGGCTCAGAACGGCTCGTGTTCTCCGTGAAGAGGGTCATGAATTAACAATGATTGAAGCAGATGTAACAGAGGCGGACAACGCCCGCGACCGTGGTTTTGAGGTAATTGAAGGGAATGGTGGTCGTGAAGAGACACTTCAGTCAGCTGGCATCAAAGATGCCGCAGCCATTGGGGCATTAACGCCTGATCTAAATATGAACTTTGCTGCATGTTCGATTGCAAAGCATCATCGCACTTGGACCGTCATGAGGGTAGATCGGGATTATCGTGAGGAGGTGTATCAAAACTATGCTGATGAAGTTGATGAGGTAGTCTATCCAGAGCGACTGGGGGCGATCGCTGCCAAGAATGCACTACTCGGCGGGTCAATCCAGGCGATCGCAGATGTCGCTTCAAACCTCCAGGTCGTTGTGATGAGGGTGACTGAGGATTCGCCAATACGCAAATATACCATTGAGGAAGTTGCTCTTCCCGCTCAGGCACGTCTCCTCGCGTTTGGGAAGGCTGGTGAATCGATGAGCATACCTCTTGCTGATGATTCAGTTGCTGTTGGTGATAGGCTTGCAGTGCTCGCTGATTTTGGCGTCTTAGAGGAGGTAAGACAATTGATTGTTGGTGAGCGCCTTGCTCCATCACGAAGCTCTGCACAGAAGAGATGAGCCGGGAGAAATATTCTCCCGGCACATATCCGCCCTGAATTGGTCCCCGCTGACGCTTCGGCCCTCCAGACGAAGCGTCGACTCAAAGAACTGTTTACACTCACTTAATCATGTCGCATGCCAGCGCGGTATTGATGCAGCAGTATACATGAGCTGACAGAAACTCAGTCACTCTCGAAACGATGAGACGTGTTATTTTTTTACTCTACTGTTTCAGCTAAGGTAATGAGTGATGCTCGTGAGCGTGCTGTACGCGCACTCCGTAGAAATGATTCAGTCATGAGTCAATCAGATGATAGATATGTAGTCACGTCAACAACATTCGATGCTGAACTGCAGGTGCAGACAGATGACTCGCATCTCGTGTTCGATATCGAGCTCAAGATTCCAATGCTGGATGCCGCTACAAAACAGGACGTGCCCGAAGTTGTTGAAAACGGATGGTTAGATACGTTCAGTCTCCGAATGGAGGATGCAGCGAGCGCTACCCGCGGCCAGGACGCACTCACGATCGAGACAACACAAGATGAAAATGTTGCTGTTGTGCGGGCCGAGATCAAGGATATAGATGCTAAACGAGCAGTGGATGATTGCGTTTCAGTTGTCGAATATGCCGAGGGAACCTATGTTGAGGGAATTATTCCGGGATATGATTATACAGGCATCGTGGGCGGATTAGTTGAAAAAGCAACTGAGACTGGTGGAGGAACCTCTGGAGGACCACCACTATAGTTCACGGCTAGCGCGCGCGAAGGGAACTTTAGAGGACAACCCATCTTTGAATCAGTCGGAGGTCAGTTTCCCGCAACTACTCACGTCTATGATATTCACTCAGTTGACCGACAGATACTGTGAGGATATCATGCCTATGATTGTCGGGAAGGTGGGATCTCTGGTTCCCAGTCAACAGCTTCAATAGCCGCATCTAATATCTCTTCAATTCCCTCAGAATGCTTAACGCTCATCTGGTAGCCAACACCCTCTCCTTTCAGCCGGTCACTTTTATTATTCACTGTCAGTACAGGAACGTCGGTATGCTCAAATCGACGGCGAATCTCTCTCTCGAGTTCACGCTGTGCGCTCAGTTCATATCCACAGGACTCACTCGCATCAAACATAAATATAACCGAGTCAGCGAGGTGTTCGACTGCACTGACTGCTTGTTGCTCAATCTCATTGCGGTTATCTGCTGGGCGGTCCAAGAGTCCTGGAGTGTCGATAATTTGATACCGAATCCGATTTCGGTCAAAGTGGCCAACACGTATTTGTGTCGTCGTAAATGGATATTGGGCGATCTGGTTACTGGCACGTGTGACGTGGTTCACAAATGATGATTTGCCGACATTCGGATACCCTGCAACGACAATCGCCGGCTCGGCAGGCGAGATGTCCGGCAAACTTTTGAGTTCATCGCGTGCATCGCCAATCTGTCGGAGGTCAACTTGGACTTCCTCAACAACGTCAGCCATTCGGGCAAAGGCCTGTTTCCTGTGTTTTTGCGCCCGCTGTGGATTTGCATTTCGCATTTTCCTTTGGTACTCACTTCGCAATTCACGGACCTGTCGACTCGCCCACGTCACCTCGGAGAGACTCTGTCGAAGCGAATCGACACTCACAATCGCATCAGCAAGTTCATAGTAAAAAGGATCGACAGTCGAGAAATCGGGCCACTCTGTCACGACGTTTTCGAGATTATCAGCTAAGATGGCAGAGGCTGTCTGTAACATCGATTGCTGAGCCTCAAATCCGGATTTGGCACGTCCTGACCGACTAGCACGCGAAAAAGCTTTGTCAAGAAGCTCTGCCGATCGAGGAGTTGTGGGGAGTGACTCAAAAATCATATTGCCGTTAGTACAATCTGCGTTACTAAAAGCTCCCTGTCTGTGTATTGCAGGCAATTGGTAGCTTAACCCGATGAGGAACGTCCCTATTCAGCTCTCATCACTCAGACTCATATCGGTCAAGATATGATTGTTGAACTTTCACTATTTCAGCTGAGTCTTCACATGTTGCATACCGCGCCAGCGGTTCTTCATTGAGTTCAAGAAAGGTGTGGCCCCACCGAAATTTACTGAGTAATGCCTCTGCACGGCTGCGTTGGTCAAGGATAATCAGTGCTGCAGCAAGTGCCTCAACTGTCGTCAGTTGTAATGGCCGTCCGAAATTGATCGGGTTCGCTGCTACTACGTATGGAAGCGCTCTGTGAGTTCCAGAGAGATTGAATCGGGCCTCATCAGCTGCTTCCCACGAACAGTCAAGTGCGACCAAGGGCCCTCTCTTATCATCAGCAGGAGATAACGCCTGTTCTGCATGTGGATTTAAAATCGTTCCATGCGGTGTCGCTGCATCGTGATGAACGAGCTCCACGAGATTAAATCGTGAGAGCTTCTTTGCAGTACATTTCTCAGGGTCGTCATCGCCGATATATCTGACAGACAGATCTGACATGGTAGTGCTATTTGATGTGCCAGGGTGAACACACTTACTCACTGACGTGCTCCCGCACCAACAGCAGACTCTCCTATTGGCGTATGTCCAGTGATCTGCTCAAGCCCGTTCATATACGGTTGAAGTGCCTCGGGAATCATCACGTTTCCATCACCATTCTGATAATACTCAAGAATAGCAACCATGACCCGGGGAATGGCAACACCAGATCCATTCAACGTGTGAAGATAGTGCGCAGATTCATGTCGCTCAGGTCGGTAACGAAGACCAGCTCGCCGTGCTTGGAAAGCCCCAAAGTTCGATACTGACGAAACCTCGAGCCATCTTCCCCCTTGTTCAGGTCCCCCCTCCATGTCGTCACCAGGAGCCCAGACTTCGATATCATACTTCTTACGCTGAGTGAAGCCTAAATCTCCGGTACACATCTCAAGAATTCGATATGGAAGTCCAAGTGCAGCGAGGACAGATTCGGCTTCGCCAACGAGCGCTTCAAACCGAGTCTCACTCTCAGCAGGTCGAACGAAATTGACTAACTCAACCTTATTGAACTGGTGAACGCGGACAATGCCTCTGGTCTCTGTGCCATGTTCGCCTGCCTCTCTTCGGAAGTTTGGCGTATATGCCTGTAGTTTGATTGGAAGATCATCATCTAGGAGAATCTCATCTCGATAGAGATTCGTGACCGGAACTTCTGCAGTTGGGCAGAGCCACAAGTCCTCGTCAGTCCAGGATTCATCATTATCACCGCCGATTCGGTAGGCATCCTCAGTGAATTTGGGTAGTTGACCCGTGCCTACCATTGACTGAGAGTTAACAGGTATTGGAGGAAAGATATCTCGATAGCCCTGCTCACGATGGATATCGAGCATGAACTGGATAAGCGCATGTTCGAGACGAGCCCCTTCACCCTTCGAAAAATAAAATCCACCACCACTCACCTTTGCTCCACGCTCAAAGTCAAGAATATCAAGTTCCTCGCCGAGTTCGTAATGAGGTGTTACAGGGTCTGGTAGCGGCCGCACGTCATCGAAACCCTCGCGTCTCCGCTCAACATTATCAGATTCGTCTTCACCAATCGGTACTTCATCAGCAGGTATCTGTGGGATCTCAAGCAATGCAGCCTCCAGTTCTTCCCGCCGTGCAGTAGCGTTTGATTCGACCGTCTTCAGCTCATCTTTGAGTGTCTGCGACCGCTCAATTGCGTCTTGAGCAGCGGTCTCATCGCCCTTTGCTTTGAGATCTCCAATCTGTGAGGAAATCTCATTTCTCTTATGCCGGAGCTCATCGCCTCTCGCCTTGAGCTCGCGCCATGCTGCATCAATCTCAAGAATGGTATCAAGATCGACATCCTCAATGCCTTTATTTTCGAGTGCTGCGCGAACCCGTTCTGGCTTCTCACGCAACACTTGTCGGTCAATCATAGTCGGCGATTCTGTTGGAAGGCGCAAAACCGTGTCGCATCAGACGACTGGTCGGAAAGGTTTTTTTTGACTCTTCTTGAGTCTACGTATGAATCTTGACAACATGTCTGTAGTCACTGAGACAGCAGACGTGTACTGTCTCGATACGGGTATGTTTGACGTCGATTCGTATGGCTCAGTGTACATTATCGATCGCGAGCCAGCACTCGTTGTTGACACGGGGACGGGACAAAATATCGACCGGGTATATGAGGCGCTGTCACAGCTCGGTGTCGAGAGAGATGATGAGATTGCTGTTTTGCTTACACATGTCCATCTGGATCACGCAGGAGGAGCAGGCCGGCTTCTTCAGCAGTACCCAGGGGCATGTGTGTACGTCCACGAACAAGGGTATGAGCATCTTGTAACTCCCGAAACATTGGTCGCAGGGACGAAGGCAGCAGTTGGTGACCAATGGCGGTACTACACACCGCCTATTTCAATTGATCCGGCCAGATTGCGCGTGTTACCCGTCGGTGAGTCAGTGCAGATCGGGGAGAGCACCATTGAAGTGATTGCGGCTCCTGGTCATGCTCCTCATCAACTCATGTTTTATGATGTCGCCACGGATATTCTCTTTACCGGTGACGCATTCGGGATTTATACTCCAAGTCAGGATCGTATCAGAGAAACAACCCCACCAGCTCAGTTTGATTTAGAGCGCAACCTGACAGATGTGAGACGTATTGAGACAATCGAACCAACTCGTGTCTGCTTCGGGCACTTTGGATCAACGACATTTGTGCACACACAGGCTGAGTCGTATCGCCGCCAGCTCATTGAGTGGGTTGAAGCCGTTCGGCAACAACGAGCGGCACAAGCAGACGATGAAGCCGTCATCCAACACTTTGTGAGCACGATTGATTCTCCATACAGATGGACCGCTGAGAGAGACCGCGCAGAAGCTCGCATTAACACAAAGGGTGTGTTAGGATATCTTGACTGGAAACAATCCCCTAACTGAGACAACAGCACCGTGCAACCTGGTGAAGAGAATTCGATGTCGGATACATAGTTGCTCATCGTTCTTCAACTTAAGTGGCGCTTTTGGCTCGATCTCAGAGAATATCTGTCTATTGCTCGGAGAACCAAGCGGTTCTCTCGCAGCGATCATCTCAGCGCAGACAAACTTGACTTCCGTCCCGCCGTGAACGGCGAGGATTCCTCCGTGGGTAATCCAGTCAGTCGATTACCTCGGCTGTGAACTTACGGGTTCGCCGACGCTACTTTGGTCGAGTGATCACGACTGTTCCCCAAAATCGGCGGGTATCCAGTCATAGTCGTTCCACTGCCAGTGCGCCCCCTTCTTGTGTGGTGCGTCCCTACCGCGTTCAGCAGACAGGGCAGCAGGCCGAGCCATCGGCCCCACTTCAGACTGCAAGATATTCCACGCCCCTGCAACACCTGCGTGCGCGTGTAAGGCACACGCACCACATCTGAACGAATCGCCGTTCGGAGTGATTGCGCCACTTCCGCACGCAGGACATTCACTACTCGTATCGTATTCACCGGTCTCTATCACGGTCATGCCAACATCACCGAGTGTGAGTTTGATCCGGTCAACGAGTTGGCGATGAGACCAGAACGCGTGCGTCTTCTCGTTCACATCGGCAAACCAGTGCGTCGAAAGTACGTCAGTCAAATCACCGATGAACACCGTTTCGACGTTTTATTCAAGTAGCCACTCAGCCGCGTGTTTCACCGCTGTATCGCGGCTATGATCGCGTTGCTGTGGCCGCTCATCGTACACGTGTTGGATCACTCGTATACTGGTCATCCGGGAGTTCGGCTTGGAGTTGCAATTTGCTCCGACTGATTCTGGAACCGTTGAAATTCGGGTCGGGCGTGGTACGCGACGGTATCTCCGGTTTCGGTGACAACCGCCAAGATGTTGTTCGCGCCGACATCGATTGCGGCTAACCGCGTTGTGTTCCCGGGATTAAGTGTATGTGTGAATGCAGCCTGCCGCTGTTGACGGAGATTGTCTGACTGAATGCGGACAGGGTGCTGGACACGGAGCTGGTCAGTATGCTTGTCGTAGATGAGTTCAAATCGGCTGTCGTCGCAACGCCACTGTGGGTCACCACGTACTTCGGGTGTCACGCGCTCGTTGTGGTCGAGGTCGTATCGGTCTTCGAGTACGGCACCGAGCCCGAATTCGAGTGTACCGTGTTGTTCATTCCAATCGAACGTGTAGAGGTCGTTCCGGACGAGACCGTGAAGGTCGTAGCCGTCGTCACGAGTGCCCCAATATCCGGGCAGTGACAGTTTCTCCGTCACAGCTTGATTCGACTCGTCATGGTACAGTGAAACCAATTCGAAGTGACTGCGCCAGACTGTTTTTCCGAGCGAGTTGCTGGCACGTTGCCTTGCCGAGTAGCGGAACGTATCGTTCGTACAGGTCGGCGTAGTTGGCGTCCCACACGTCACCATCGTTGTGGAAGTATTGTTGACGTCGACGGTGGGTGATTTGATTCCAAGTGGGGCGTGTGTGGCCAGTCGAACAGACACTCTCGATACCGGTTACTGACCGGGTCGGCAGTGTACGTGTTCGTTCGTTGTGGCCGGTCGCTCACGCTTTCTCACATGGCATCTAATAGGATACACGTGGGGATTACGGGTTGCCTGCGTCTGGTGGTTTATCCAATGTCACGTTGGATTCATCCCCGCGCTGAAGCGCAAGGCTTTCTCCTTGTATTTCCGTAAGTAATCAATTGTAAGCCAGAGGTGAATTGCAATCTACAGAGGAGCAACGCAAGTGCCTCGGAACTTTGAACTGATCCCGAGGTACTTCACTCACAGCCACTTGATCAGGAATTGATGTAATTCCTCTCAATCTTCAGTTGGATCATCAAGACTCATCTTGAGATCCCCCTCCTCTCAGGGCGGAAGTTCTTATCCGTCAGATGAATAGTCAAACCATCACGAGTCTCCTTGGGTTGGATGGCGGCATGCGATTTACTTTCCCAATGCCTGGAGAATACCCTGTCCATCTGTGCTCCGGCCAAGATAAGACAGCGTCGCACGCTCCGGGTGTGGCATCAGAACAGCAATGTTTGATTGATTCCCAATCATCCCAGCGATATTGTCTCTCGATCCGTTTGGGTTTGCTGCCTCGGTTATCTCACCATCTTCAGAGCAGTATCGAAAGAGAATACGGTTCTGGTCTGATAACGTTGTACATTCACTGGCTGGGATTTCAAACCGCCCTTCGCCATGCGCGATTGGAATCTCAATGACCTCACCTACGTCATACGCAGTCGTCCAGGGAGTGTCAGCGTTTTCGACGCGTAAATAAACAGATTCACATTGAAATTGGGCACTACTATTTGTAGTGAATGCACCTGGTGTGAGTCCCGACTCACATCCAACCTGCGCACCATTACATACGCCGAGCACGGGAACGCCTGATGCTGCATGGTCACGCACTTCAGCCATGATTGGAGAATGAGCAGCCATCGCACCTGCTCGCAGGTAATCACCGTAGGAGAATCCACCGGGAATGACAATACCTGATACGTCACGTGGCAGTGAATGCTCATGCCATGTAAGCTTTGCATCAATACCAAGATGCGAGAGCGCGCGTAGTGCATCGCGGTCACAGTTTGATCCTCCAAACTGGACGATTGCAACGGTCATAACTGACCCCGAAGAGGAATTGTCAACACAGACATGCTATCGTTGTACCTCGACATCGAAGTCATGAATTGTCGGATTAGCTAGCAGACGGTCGGCCATCGCGGTGACCTGTTCGTTCGCTGCCTCTATAGAGGCGGCCTCGATATCAATTTCAAACCGATCAGCAGAGCTGAGCGCCTCGATCTCAAATCCCAACCGCTCAAGTGCCTGTTTGGTCGTCTCTGCCTCCGGATCCAACACCCCAGATTTCAATCTTACTGTCACAGTCGCAGTATAGAGAGTCATTAGATAATACTGTATATCCCCCAGTCAAAGCCGTTTTGTCTGACACACATCAGCAGGAGTTTTGATACGCCATGAGACACGTTTTTATTTATCGGGAGTTCTGGTTATGCAATGCCTGCATTATCGGATGATGTGAGGTGGAATCTGTGACAACTTCGCTGACAGAGATTACAGTCGTAGGCGAAGACAGCAGCGGGATCGTTGCCTCCGTTACCTCTCAGTTGTTTGAACGTCAGGTGAACATTGAGGACATCGATCAGGCCGTCCGAGACGGTATGTTTCGCATGACACTTCGCGCAGATACCTCTGAGATGGTCTGCACTGAGGCAACACTCAAAAGGGCGTTTGATTCACTGGCCGACGAACTCGGCGTTGATATCCAGGTCCGGTTCCCCACCGACCGACAAACCGGCCGGATCGCTGCCATGGTTACGAAGGAAAGTCACTGTCTTGAATCAATCCTTCGCGCTCGAGTAGATGGTCAGATTGATGCTAAGATATCGATCATTCTTGGGAATCACTCCAAGCTTGAGCCACTGGCCGAACGGTATGGTATCCCTTTTGTCGATATTGGAAACGAAAACGGAGTCCCAGATGAAGACGAGATTCTCGACGTCTTAGATGCGTACGAGATTGATCTCATTGTCCTCGCTCGATATATGCGTATATTGAGTCCAAAGGTGGTGTTTCGGTATGAGGATCGTATTATCAACGTGCATCCATCATTATTACCGTCTTTTCCAGGAGCGAAAGCCTATCGCCAGGCACGCGAGGAAGGGGTCCGCATCGCCGGAGTGACGGCCCATTATGTCACAACTGATCTTGATCAAGGCCCAGTGATTGCACAGCGAGCATTTAATATTCCTGACGATGCATCAGTCGAAGCCATACGGACTCGTGGACAGCCCTTAGAAGCGGAGGCGCTACTCGAAGCAATTCAACTTCATTTAGATCAGGCAGTGACGGTTCACAGAGGTCGGACAAGCCTCAGAGAGCAAGCAACCACAGCGGATTACCAACTTGGATTCGCGAACGAACACGATTCTGCACTTCCACGCGAACCAACCGATAATCTCTCGAAAGCCCTCGAAAACGCTCCACAAACAGTCCCAGACTATGGTGTTGAATAAACAGAGTCAGGCTTGTTTGGGAATGAGCTAACCGCGTGAGTCGGGAGACCGTGCGGTTTCATTGAATTATCTGCTCAATATCTTCGATCACTGACTCAATATGTGGCGCATCAAACCACTGGGTGCCGGTGTACTGATTCGCACCCGCAGCGTAGAAGGTAGACGCAATCTCGACTACATGGTCTGGAAGAGGAGTTGGGTGCCGCTTGCAAAGGGTCCGCCAATCAGCGGTATCGGCCTCTGTCGCAGATCGCTTCGCGTCTGAGACAGCGTTCACCCATTCGGTATCTGCCGATTTGTAATACTGTCGAATCGCTTCCTTTGATATCTCAACACCATCATATGTGAATCGGTTCTCATCGAAGGTTCCGACCACATCCGCTACCTTGATGATGCCATCGTGGAAGAGACACTCAATCTTCCCGTCTTCATGCGTGAATCCGCGCTTTTGAGCCTCTGCGGTGAGCACTTCATTCACTGATTTCGCTATCTCTTCGAGTCGGTCTAAGTTTGCAATGCCCGCTATCTCTGCAGCTTCATCTCTGGTCACATAGCGATCTTGCTCTTCAAATTTTGTCGAAAATTCAACAATCGGCTTGGGGAGGTCAACTGGATGCTGAGGCCACTCATCGAGCGGAAGATCAAAATGTGCAGGTTCACGACGTGAGCGAAGACTTGAACCAACTGGGACCCGATTTCGAAAGACGATCTCAAGCGGAATCACATAGTTTGTCTCGCCGCGCTCGTGATATGTGGCATAATCATAGGACTGATTGCGGAGATATGATAATTCGGGTACCTGTGCGAGGTCTATCTCCATCTGCGTTGGCGGCTCATCATGAGCGGCTATTGTGGTCGCTTCTGTGTCGTCCTGTCTGCTCACGCCTCGGTAATGCGTTGGGATATCGTTCGCGGCCAATAGCTCGAAGTTGTGTGCACCCATCACACACAGAGAGGCACCCTTGTGAGGAATCGTATCGGGCATCGGCCCCCAATCAAAGACTGAATACTTGTCAGTGAATATAAACCGGCCAACTCCTAACTCAGCTGAACTCGGCTCACGTTTGATATCGAAGCGCTTGACACTCGCCATTGGAAAAAAGGCGTTTGCCGCCTATAAGAAGTCTTTCACACTGTGGCTAACTGAGACATGTGGGGCAGACCTGTTTGTTTCATCTGAGCTTGTTAGTAGCACCGCGTCTGTTGGATGACCCAGAGTGTAATTGATCTCAGAGCGAACACAGTCATCTGCGTCAAAAAAGAGTGCGGGGGATGGGATTTGAACCCATGAACCCCTACGGGAGCGGATCTTAAGTCCGCCGCTTTTGGCCTGGCTCAGCCACCCCCGCTGTGGGGCTATGAACGCGCAGTTTCGAAGCGCGATTCCTCCACCACATGGAATTGTTTGTTGAAGAGCGGATATTCGTTTCGTTTCGTCTAGCTGAGTGTGGTGCGTCGGTAGCTGGTTACCAATCGACGCTTAGTGTTCCGTCGCCATGCGGATCAGGGGAAATTTCCTCATCGGTGCGGCGATCAATGACATGGATAACCCCTGCATCTTTTTTCGCAGGACACACCTCAGCTGCATCGATATTCTCCTCAAGTTGGTCCTCATCAAGAAAGTACGATTGAGGGCTGGCCAACCCAGTGCTGATATCCATCTCCCAGTTGTCTGCCACCTCTGCACACCGGCCAGCACCGAAGCATTTGTTTGCTTCAAAGATGATCTTATATGGCTTTGTTTCTACTGAGGGAGCCTCGTCTGCAGATCCTAATTCGCTTGGGCTGATCGGTTCGTTTGTCTCAGACATGTGAGTCTCGCTTTTTACTCCTCAGCGCTGGATATCAATTGATTCGATCTTGACCTCCTTCATTGGCTTATCATCACGGTCTGTCGGGAGGTCAGCAATCGCTTCAACCGTACTCATTCCTTCGACAACATGTCCGAAGACAGCATGATCACCATCTAAGTGTGGTTGAGCGTCGAGGGTGATGAAAAACTGCGACCCATTCGTGTTCGGACCTCTATTTGCCATCGAGAGTATTCCCGCTGAATCGTGATTGAGGTCTTCGTGAAATTCATCGTCGAAAGTGTATCCTGGTCCACCGCGGCCAGTTCCTTCAGGGTCACCTCCTTGTATCATAAACTGGTCGATAACGCGGTGAAAGATTGTTCCCTCATACAGCGAATCAGTCCGTGTGTTTCCTGTTTCGGGATCACTCCATTCACGTTCACCTGTCGCCAAGCCAATGAAGTTCTCAACTGTAGTCGGTACACGCTGTTCAAACAGCTCGATTGTGATTTGACCCTGTGACGTCTCCAGCACAGC
Source organism: Haloquadratum sp. (assembly GCA_028275165.1). Classification (GTDB taxonomy): domain Archaea; phylum Halobacteriota; class Halobacteria; order Halobacteriales; family Haloferacaceae; genus Haloquadratum. The sequence continues at coordinate 580 of JAQCNF010000064.1, read as the reverse complement.
GAGCGGATTCTGGGAGTTTTCAACCGTATGCGTTGAACTCATATAGATATACTCCGATGCATGGGTACAAAACGGTGTTCTCTCTTCTCGAGTTATCAGTTGTTGGCAATGTGATCTACTTTATTCAGTCTGACCGGCTCGGACGTCGCTGTATCGTTACCGGTCATGGTTGGTCTGTCAGTGCTCCGACTTCGGCGCTTCTATCTGTTTCTTGACGTTGGTTTCATCTGGAACGACTGGCGTCACTCGAAGCTCTCCGAAGCCGTACTTCGAGTGGCTCCCGACACGGGTCAGCCCGCTCTTCGCGGTCTCCACCGGACGGTCGCCATCGTAGCCGACGACCACGCCGTGATCGACCGTCTCCAACTCGTAGACGTCGCCGCCCTCGATGACCTTCTCCAGCCGGTGGCGTAACTGCGCTTCGTCGTCTACGCTCCACCACCAGGGGACGTCCACGGTGTTCGCCTTCGGGTACTCCGACCGGAGGACGAACGGCGTCACGAGTTCGAGGATGAACGCCTCGCCGTCTTCGAGCTGCGAGTAGTACAACCCCTCCAGGTCAACGACCTGCGTGTCTTTC
>JAQCNF010000063.1 GCA_028275165.1 Haloquadratum sp. | reverse complement strand
ATAGATGTTAGCGTGGCTATATAAAAGTCGAGTAAGCGGAGTGAAAGTGGATGACGACAGCGACTCTGCGGTTGGCTCCAAAATAAGACTCAGATTGACTTGTTGTGATCTGTAACGTACTCTGCTATGCCAAGAAATGGGGCCCAGGTAATTAATCGTCTAGAAACACCTCCAGCTTCCGTTCAAGCACGTCGGATCGCGTTGGTGATATAAAATCAAAGCCATTTCCCTGGTCGGTTATATTGACAGTAGTTGCCCACGCGTCAAGGAATTTCTCGGGACGAGGCCCAAACTGATTCATTAGTCCGATGAGTGTACCGACAATTATCGAAAAGTGTTTGTAGTGATCTCGTCGGAAGTGTATTCCGCTTCTATTGAGAACTCTTTGTCAACGCTGTTGATTTTGGCTTGTCTTATTTGAGACCAGCCGTAATTTCTGGGCCTCTGTCGGGTGCCCAGTCAGTAAACCGAATCACGCTCTGTTCCCGGGCCACACCGGCGTCAACGAGTTCCTGAGCCCATCTGTTGTCGTGTGTGGTAACAAGTAGTTGGAAATGGTCGCTCAATTCCCCGGCAAGCACGGTTGCGAACTGCGCTCTGTGACTTGCGTCAACAGACATAACGACATCGTCTAGCAGTACCGGTAGGCGATTGAGCGGTGACAGTTCAGTCGCTAATGCGAGGAATAAGCAGACCCCCATGAGATCTTGGTGTCCTTCGCTGTGTATCGCATGCGGTGGGTGGTCGCCGGTCTCATAGAAGTCAACAGCAAAATTTACCCCGGTATCCGTCTGGCTGATTGTCGGATCGAATGCACTTTCGTCAGGGTTTACAGCCTCATAGAAAGCGGCAAACCGGTCACTGATCGTCTCAAATGTTTCTCCAAGAACCGTATCTCGGGCCTTAATGAATGTCCTGTGTGTCGTTTCTAGTTCGGCGGCCGCGCGTGCGTACTGACGTCGCTCTCTGGCTGCGCGCTGAGATCCGTGGTATGCTTCATCAAGTGTCTGTAGTTGGCTCCACATCTTTTCGATCATCGACTGATCGGGAAGTGCGGCCGCTGCTTCTTGAAGTGTACCAACCGTTGCGACCGCATCCTCACGTGCCGCCGCTGGTAAATTGAGTTCTTCCAGATCAATCGCTTGTACATCGGTAGACAGATTTCCCGAGAGTGCCTCCACAAGTACCGTAAGAGCATCTTGATAGCTCCTTAGCGGAGTAAGATCGATATCAATGTCTGTGTCTGTCAATGAATCAATAACACGATCTACTGCCGTGCGTACAGACTCGATATTGCCTCGAGCATCCTTGGCTAATCGATCAATCCTATCAACCCGTTCATCAATACGGGCTAAGCGATCGGCACGGTCTTTGAGATGCGCTTCGAGCTCTGCTGGGGCCCAAGGCTCCTTACAAAGTGGGCAGGCCGTCGTTGTGTCATCGATACTATCGAGCCCCTGTTTGATGAGCGACTGTTCAGCCAGTATCTTGAGAGCATCCTCATCCGCTCGGAGGGTACGAATCTCCTCACGAAGATCAGCGACGGTGGATGTAGTGGCTTCTATATCGTCAGTTGCCCACGCATCGATTGTTGCAAGTCGCTGCTGAACATCATCACGTTGAAGAGGATTTGACGCCTGCTCAACTGGAGACGGGATATTGTCCTGAAATGAGTTCACTTCCTCAAGCGTCTTGATTGGATCACCCTCAAGTCGTTGTCGACGAGCGTTGACCGCCTCCAAGAGAGCATTCGACCGGAGTTCCAGTCCCCCATCGATAAGCGTCACAACGTTATTACCTGCTATTTTCCGAATTTGCTGAAGGTGCTCATCGTACCGTGTTGTCCCGTCGTCGGCCGCATTGTTCGCACGTTTCGCAAGGCGTTTGAGTTGCTTCCGTCGGCCGTCAAGTCCCCCGGTGTTCATCAGGTGGTAAATCTGATCTTTTCTAGTACCAGGTGTCGCAATAACGAGCTCAAGTAATTCGTCTCGTGAGAGATGAATGAGCCCTTGGTCCGCTACAGTCACGAGTTCTCGAAATACTGCCGATTGTTCGCCACCCTGTAATTCAGAACGGTTCGAGAACTCTCGAACCGTGCTGAATGAGGCACCAGAGTTCGTTGTGAACGTCGCCCTCACTGCTGTCTCACTGGGATCGGTGTACTGGTTCGGAACATGTTCTTTTGTCCGAATATTTCCCGTTCCGGAGCCTCGCAGCGCAGATATCTTCCCCGTCAGGAGGAATTCAATTGCCTGTAGAATAGTACTCTTTCCGGAACCGTTTGGTCCAACAATCACACTGTTTTGGCCACCGAATTCAAACCGTTCCTCGCCCCGAATCCCGCGGAAGGCTCTAATTGTGAGCGATTCCAACTGGATACTCATTGCTCGTCCTCAAAAGCGACGATCAACTCGTTGAGAATCTCTTCATCATCCCCGAAATCGTTTGTCCGCTGTCCCTTGAGGAGTATCTCACGAGTTTCAGTAGAAATCCCCGGGTCAGTTTCAAGCCGACTCTCGAAAATTCGTAGGACCTGTGATGTAATATCATCGGTCATGTTAAAATTGGTATATTCTCTGATAGTTTAGGTGTTTGCCTGAAGCTGATCTCTCACGAATATTTGAGTGGTGTTGCCAGCGGAACGCTGGCCGGCTACTCACCTACAACGGTGCCTGGTTCGACAGAAAATTTCTCAGGCGCTTCGTGACCAGTTTGCGCCGTACAACACGCTCCGGCTCACCGCCAGCGGACCGACTTACTCAGCGTTAAGATGCCTGTCCTAGATATATTGAACGGTAGCAGCCAAGATACACTCACCTGGGTCAAGATTACACCCATTATCTCAGAGAAAATCGTCTATTCCAGTTTCGATGAGATCCTCTGTGTCCTCTTCGAGTTTGTGATCGACTTCCTTGCTGTTAGGTACGTCAAATACGATCAAGGGGTTATCTTGATTCACATCATCTAGGACAGATTTGATCTCATCATGAATCGGGGAACTTGGGTTTATCCCAGTAATTGTAGACCATGCCCGAGAGCGAGTAAGCGCGACAAATAACTGGTTACGTCTGGAGAGTTCTTCGCCGCGCCATTCCTCCTCAATTGTTGAATCAACGCCGAGCACATATACTGAGGCTGCCTCATTCCCCTTAGCGCGGTTGATTTTTGACAGAGTTACCTCACCCGGAACTGAGAATATTTTCGCTCCATCCTTGGTACTCTCTTCTGGCTCGTGATCCCAGACTGCGTTGATGTCAATATGGTCGCTTTTTCGCTCTAGGATCTCACGGACAAACTTCTGATTTTTCTGCCCGCCATGTCGACTTCCAGCTAGGGGAATTACAAGAATATCTTCTGGTTCAAGACCGCGCTCAAAGATGTCTTTCTGAATTTGTTCTGCGACCCATTCTACTTCATCTGCTTTTGATGCGAATTTCCGATGGGTAAGCAAGTCTGTAGCGTCTAATGTATCTTCTAGGGGGTGTGGGGAATTGGTTGGTGGTCGTGAAAGGCGAGCCTCGCTCCCGGTCTTTCGAAAGTCAGCGTCAATTTCATATCCAAGGTTTTCCCATCCATCCTGCCGCGTAATTGTCTGTACCGGTCCCCCATCACGTTTGAGCCCCATGCCAAGAGTGTGAGCAGTCATCAGTAGGGCTCGAGGCGCACGATACGACTTTCGCATAATGAATGTCTTCTGTGGTCCATTTTTATACGTTCCACTAAGATCTAAGATTGCATCGTCGTCCTCATCCGTTCCGAAGATGTTCTTTGGACTTGGAGCTTCGAGAGTTCCCAGATCTTGAGCTTCATCATATGCCCAGATGAGTCGATCATCGTCGCTAAGTGCTTCTCGACACATGTTAAGGAAGTTCGGACCGAAGTCCTGCGCCTCGTCAATTAGTATTGCGTCCCAGAGTTCTGGAATTTCTCCATCTGTGAGGACTTCACCGGCTACAGCCTCTTGTTTGTCATTGTGCTCCGGGAATACATTACGCGCTTGGCCATAATTCCGATAACGTACACCCTCTGATTTTGTGGCTATCCGGTAATATACACCATCTCCTGTCTGGGAGCCACCCCACCCATGGATAATATCGATCGAGGCATCGGATTCTTCTAGTGACTCCCCGCTGAATTGCTCGAAATATCGGTTAACTAAGGCGGTGATATGACTATAGAGACTTTTCGTACTGAAGGTGACTACAATCTGTGGTTCAGAATCTCCTGAATACCATTCGTCAGGGTCGCTTAGCATCCTTGCTGCCTTCATTGCGAGCAGAACGGTCTTTCCAGAACCGGCAATGCCTCGAATCTGTTGGGGGCCTGGCGGAATTTGAAGCCCAATACGTTGTTGTTGTTCGTCGAGCCCACGGATACCCTTCGTGACTTGCTGATAGTAGTCCCCGCGTGACTGGGGATTTTCGGGCGGATCTCCGTGTGAGCCACTTATTGGCTGACCACAGCTCAATACATCTCGTGCAGTCGCATATTCCTCCTCACCGAGTGGATCCAACGTCGGTAATGAGGTGAGCTGATCTCGTAATCCGACTGGGCCCAACTCATCCCCAGTTATTACGCGCGGTGCGGACGGCCCAGTGAATCCAGCGTCTTTCCATTCCGCCCGGTCAACGTTTGGCAACACTATGACAGGGGTCATTGCAACACTACATTCCCGATGTGACCGAAGAGCTCGTTCGCGTTCGAAAAAAGACCGAAGGAAAAATCCTTGATCACGAGCTTGTTCTAATGGGCTTGCTGTGCGTTGAGTCATTCCCTTGAGAACCCACGTATCTCCTTCAATACGCTCAATCTGGTCGATCGTATATCCTTTACACTCAAGGATTACAAGCCCCATCTCATCGTGTAAGAGTACAAAATCTGGCTTTCGATCGAATCTGTCTCCACCCTTATTTATGATAGGATACTGATGATAAAGAACACCCAGATCATTGTCATCAAAACAGCGCTTTAGTCGATTCCAAACCTTCAGTTCAGCCTCTCCGCCACTATCTGACTCTGTGACGGAAGATGCTGAAATATGCTCCATATTTGTAGAAAATCAAACAATTATTAAATAGTTTCGATGCCTGTACGCGACTATAAGCAATCGATTGAGTTCGATTTGGAGAGGCGCGTCAGTATATAATCACACGCCCCACACACAAATCTAGAACGTCAACACTGATAGGCTCATCTGGCTCTGTTGAAATCCTCAGCAGTTGATAGTTTTTTATCCCCAATCGCTCAGTACAGGTAAAGTACGGATTGCTCAGTACAGATTCAGAAACTAGGCACGGTGTGACCGAATTTTTATTCTGTCACATTGTAACAATCGTAGAGTGTCTAAGCTGAAACAGCGAAAGGATGGAGGATACTTTATTCATAAACCGGGTGACGCCAACCCCGTCAACATCTTCCAAGTCACCGACGAAGGAGCCGAGATTGTCCTAAGTAGCGGATGCGAACTAGAAGAATCTTTCCCAGACGAACTATTCTACCTGCTTCATGACCTCGGTCACCTCTCCACAAAAGGAACTGACACTGAAGAGACTGGGTTTGAAACGTTCCGTAACTTAGACTGGGCGGTCAAAGAACTCTCACTCGAAGACCGTGTACAGGTAGCGGTCCAAATCGTAGAGACACACGGGGTCAGCCAGTTGCTTGAGGGAGATGCCGCCGAATGGACTCTCAACCTTACCGGAAAACCACCGGCC
>JAQCNF010000060.1 GCA_028275165.1 Haloquadratum sp. | reverse complement strand
CAGAGCGAAGAGACCGAGGTCCCGTCGGCGCTGGCGCCGACGAGGACCTCGAAGATGTCCTCGGGATCGATCTCAGCGTTGTCACCGAGTTCAACGCTAAACGCGTCGGTGAGGATGTTGACGAGGAAATTAAGAAGCTGGTCTTCGTGAATCTGATCGTTTGCTTGCGAGGTCGTAGACACATCTTCAGCAAGCAGACGTCTCAACTAACCGGCTTTGTGATGTACTGATGTTGGACATCTGGGAGCAGCGCTGAGCGAACTCGGGTCCAATGTGTTGTAATCGACCTCGCAGGAAAGCAAGGCAATCTCGCGGATGCTATTGACGTTTACGAACAGGTTCAATAAGAAATTGATACCGAGAATTACTTCCCAAACGTCGCGACGACGATGGGAAATCGCTGGGGGATGTCGCTGAGATGGTCGGACCAGAACTGATCTAAACGAGGCTCAAATGCGTTCCCACATTTTATATTCCACAGCAGTGTGGTGAATGTAGTCAGTCTGTCGGATATGGTTACACACTCTCCACGCGGTATAAACGTGGTCACACAACTCAAACTCCGACCACCTCAATCGACACCGCTATTCAACAGAGAAGGAATATTCGAATCTGTATGCGTTTTTTTCGAAAGAGGGATCGGAGTCCAGTCCCCCTTTATACCAGACCGTTGGGCTTCGGTTGACAACTATGGCGACATGCCTTTTGGAAGGCAAACTGAGATATTAGAGTATCTTATAATAAAATTCCGACCCAATTATCGGATATGATTATAATGCTAGCTTGAGCAGAGTCACTAATTACAAACCTAGGGATTATTATAAAAGATATCTATCATAATCGGCTTTGTCCGAATCCCGACATTCTTGTTGAGGCAGGGTATATAAAACAGTTATCACGGGGCTATTTTACAGTTTTACCATTGAACCAGCAGTAAAACTCCGTTTGCCAACTGATTGACGGGGATCCTATCAGTTCCAAGTGATGTTCTGAGTGGCGTGTAAGATACACAGCACGCGTCTCGCACGGATCTAACTCAGATTAGATTGATCAATGTAGCCCTGTTACTCATACTGATGGAAAAAATACATTAGTTGTAGATCCGTTAATCCGAGTGAAGATTGTCTGTCCCTCTCTATTCGGTCAGAAAATCTTTACGAACTTTTGTCTGACAGTATCAATATAAGATTTTATCTTTTGCCTAGTCTGATGGAACAAAAAAGTGAATTTTGACATGATAATATTTAGAGTGTCTATGTAGGGGTTCCATCTTACACAGTTCTTTATTAGATCAAAAAGACGTATTGCTACATTTATTCAGAATTAACAAGAGGTTGGATCATATGCTAACACATCGTGGTGCGATACGTACCCCGTCAAAGCCCTTTTGAGAGCAGATACCAACCATTGTGTACCATGGCTCAATCGATACGTGTTCTCCATATCGATGCTGAGCCGAACAGTGGCGATCTGACCGCGGTGGCTCTTGACCGCGAAGTTGATTACATCGTCGTTGAGACGGCTACGAGCGCCGCCGAGGGAGTTGAAATGATCGAGAACCACTTTCCAGACTGTGTCCTCTTTGATTCTGATATACTCGGGCAGGACGGCACCAAGCTTCTACAACAACTCGGTAACGAATACCCCGACTTGCCGGTTATTCTGCTCACTGCCGATGCTGGCGCTAAGTTCGTCAACGAGGCTGTCTCCGCCGGTGTAACCGATTACTTCCAGCCAACATCCGAACCCGGGCAGTATCAACTTCTCATAAATCGTATCAAAAATGTCGTTCAATCGCGGCAATCCACAGAACGACTCGTTCAACAAGAAAAGTTGGTTGAATTGACTGAGCTTACCGCCAGTGTTGGCGGCTGGGAACTTGATCTCGAAGCTGACGAACTAAATATAACTACCGGTGCCAGTCGGATTACTGGTCTCGCACAAGATGCCGACCTTTCGCGAGACGAAACGATCGACATTTACCACCCGGATGACCGGCCTGAAGTCCAAGCTGCCGTTGACCGTGCCGTTCAGACTGGACAGCAGGTCCAGAATACATACCGGATTCAACCAGCAGCTGGGAGCCAACGTGTTGTAGACGTAACGATTACCCCCAGCACATCCAACGGCGAGGTGAGGACGCTTCGAGGAACTATTCAAGACGTTACCGAGCGCTATGAGCGCCGCCAAGAATTAAACCAGATTGAAACGCTATTCCAGCACGCCCAAGGGCCATTATTCTTAATTGACGTTGGCGATGAATTCACAATTGAGCGGATCAATCAGGCTGGGGAAGACGCGACGGGGATATCGGCCGATTCAGCCCAGGGACAGCCACTAAGTGAGTTACTTGGTGAGGAGCAAGCGACCAAAGTGGCACAGCGATACCGAGCCTGTGTCCGGCGGCAAGAGCCGCTTGAATATGAAGAGCAGCTTCAGTTCGACGGCGGCCCAATGTACTGGAAGACCAGAATTGCGCCCGTCGTAATCGATGGAGAAGTAGAGTACATCGCTGGCTCGACGACTAACATTACTGAGATTCGAAAGCGACAAGAAGAACTTCGCATTTTACAGCAGGCAATCGACAACACTGAAGTGCCAATCACTCTTTCAGACCCCTCACAAGAGCATAATCCACTCGTTTACGTCAACACCGCCTACAAACAATTGACCAAATATTCGGAAAAAGAGGCGCTTGGGCGGAACTGCCGATATCTTCAGGGCGAGGATACCAATCCCCAAGCAGTTACGACTCTCCGGACGGCAATAGAGGCTGAGGAACCGGCCACCGTCGAATTACGCAACTACCGTAAGGACGGCACCGAATTTTGGAATCGCGTGACCGTCGCCCCAATTTACGACGACGATGGGACTCTTATCCGGTATCTCGGCACACAGGACAATATTACCGAGCGCAAAGAGCGCGAACAGGAGCTCAGGGCAGAACGACGCTCCATCAATCAGGCACTCGATACACTGGACGAACTGTTCTATGTGATCAGCCCAGACGGCACCTTCCGACGGTGGAACAACCAGGTTCCACAAACGACAGGGCATGCTGACTCAGAGTTGGCCGATATGCGAGCTATTGACCTGTTCGCCGAAGACGACCGCGAGCGAATCGCCGACTCGATTAAGTCGGTCCTCTCGGGGGAAACAGTCGGTATCGAGGCCGACCTGCTCACTGCCAACGGTGAGCATCGCACATACGAGTTCACTGGCGCACAGTTGACCGACGGTGATGGAAATACAACTGGAGTGGTCGGAGTCGGGCGGGACATCGCCGATCGAAAAAGACGTGAGAAGCACTTAGAGCTACTTTCCCGAGTATTGCGACACAATTTGCGAAATGATATGAACGTGATTCGAGGGCGGGCTGAGAAAATTTGTGCGGAAAGCTCGGGAGCAGTTACAGCGGATGCCAAGCAAATCGTAAAGATGAGTAATAGCTTGCTTGAATTGGCGGAGAAAGAACTACAACTGGCCGCTGTGCTACGAGAGGAGCCAACTCAAAAACTGCTTGATATCAAGCAAGTTTTACAGCAAGTTACGTCGAAGGTAATGTCTGAGTATCCAGCGGCCACAGTTACGGTTGAATGCCCCGCTGAGGTGACCATTCGAACGACGGCAGAGCTAGAACAAGCGCTTGAAGAGCTTGCGGTAAACGCTATTGTTCACAACGATTCTGAATCGCCCGAGGTTCGTGTTACTGCCACTTTGGTTGAGACAGGAGTTCGTATTGTGATTGCTGACAGTGGGCCACGAATTCCGGAAATAGAGCGGAGCATACTCACAGATGGAATAAAAGAGGAACCGCTGTCCCACGGAGCGGGGCTGGGGATGGGACTTATCAGGGAGATCATATCCCAAGCGGGTGGTAGTATTAGTTATACACAGCGGTCACCGACTGGGAATATCATCAGAGTTGTGCTTCCACGCTGAAATCACGTTTGATACGCCTAATACGCGCGCTGTATTCACCCATGGAAACGCTGCTTGGGAGGAGCCAGCAACCCACTTCTTTATGAACTGGGTTCGATGGTGGTAACTAGCGCAAAATATCGAAAAACCTCGACGATAAATTAAATTATAAATATTCTGTACAAACAGTCTTCTACAGAAAAGCGTATCTGGGAATATTAAATACCGTCTTAATCTATCAATATCGAATTTAAACTCTACGCTCTTCCGAAGCAGATTATTGATCGAGTAGAGTTGGCGCTGTGAAAGCGTAGCGGGCAACAGTGACGCGATGCGTCACCCGAACGCAGTGTTCCCATTTGAATTGCTGAGTTCAGAGGCGAGCACCGCGAACCTGCTGGAGCAGGTTCGCTGGCATGAGGGCCTCTATTGCCCGCACTGCCGGTCTGAGTCGGTGATCAAACACGGCAGCTATCGAGAGTATCAACGGTATCTGTGTAAGGATTGCGACCGCACGTTCAACGACAAGACCAGCACGATGTTCGCACACGCGAAGATCGATCTTAACAAGCTGTTATTCGCGTTCTACTCATTCCTCCGGTTCAACACGAGTATCTGCCAGCTAGACGCTGAAATTGACGTTTCGTATCACTCGCTTCGCCGGCGCGTCGAGCAGTTCGCCAGAATGCTCGACGCGCCAGCCATCAACCTCGTTGGCCCGGTCGAGATTGACGAGTTCTACGTCTCTGCCGGGAAAAAAGGCCGCGAGCGCGACCGAGAGTCGCGCTCGCGTGCCCTCTCGAAACGCGGACGAGGAACGTGTGAAGAGGACAAACTGACAGCGTATCTCAGACCGCTCCAACTTCGGCGACGAATCCTCCGCAAACCAGGACGAGAAGCACTGAAACAGATTATTCAAAAAGTTCTCTGATTCACTAACAATGTACTTCACAAGAGCGAACGCTTCATCAGACAGTGAATCTCTGCGCCTTACAGCGATTCAACACAGCCGTATTAATACAGCTGTCTCGGTAACCACAGTACCGACAACTGTAACCGACCCCACCCTACTTCGCTCGGCCTTACGGCCTCGCTCGTTGAGGGTATCGTCAGAACGTGTCGCGTTCTGACTGCTAATCAGAAATCTCCGATTTCTGGTGATGGGGCCTTGATGTGGTTCTCGCCGTCAGTTGGCGCGACGGGGCGTCTTGTGCGCCCCGCCTATCGGACGCCCTTCGGGGTCGGCGAACCCACCATTCAGGGCCGGGCTACTGCGGCCCGTACTACGCGCCACTTGTGGACGCACAGCACTAATTAGTAGTAAGATATGGTACATAATAGTAGTTACGAAAGATCGTGTCGGCTTCTTCTCCGGCCTACTCGCGTCGTGCTTCCGACTGAGCGTTGGAACCCCTCGCTCCTTGAGGCCGGAGGCTCCGCCTCGAAAACTGCTGAATCCG
>JAQCNF010000057.1 GCA_028275165.1 Haloquadratum sp. | reverse complement strand
TTCACGAAGCCACTCGAACAGGAACGAGAACTCACAGAGTGAATAAAGCGTCGTTCACGCCGTTTGATCCGCCAGCGGAACACAGAAAGTGATCGGCTAAAACTATCAATTCCGTTTGTACACCGTCTCAGCCACAATTTTCGGTCGATGAAGTGTTAGATAGCTAACGTGCAAAGCTGAGCATAATTATCTCTGTCCGTGAGTATAGAGTAGAATACTAGGCTTCATCAGAAACTCCGATTTCGTTTCTCGGCAGTTTTATACGTTTCAAATAGAATAAAACACCAATGACCTCATCAAACATATTGATAATTGTTATTGATGCATTGCGTGCGGACCGGGTTTTAAATAGGCAGAAGACCGTAAACATACCAGAAATAGACCAGTTTGCAAAAGAGGCATGTGTATTTTCGAACGCATTCAGCACAACAAATACGACCGATCCTGCTGTAACAAGTATTCAAACTGGCCGATACCCCCTTTCTCATGGGATCATTAATCACGGCAACCGGATTACAAATAAAGAAAAGCAAGCCATCGAACAAGTAGAAGATCTTCCGATGATGCTATCTGATATCGGATATCGCACCGGAAAATTCGGCCGCCCACTTGGCCGCTGGCACCGTCGAGGGTTCGATATCTATCCGGATCCAATGGAAGAAGGATTAGCGTTTGACCGGACACTATCCAGGAAAGAAAAATTCCAAGCTTGGCTTACCCACATTGAATCAAGTGTTGGATCTTCACTTGACAGAATACATCCCGGTATCAAAACAACAATGTCAGATATATATCATAAATTGACTCCAGAATTTTTAAGCCAAAACCATATACGTGCGTCTATCGCGGATAATAGTTCCAATCAAGTGCTGCAAAATTTTCAAGATTTCGTACAGAAAGAGGATCCGTTCTATGCATTTGTACATCTTATGGATACACATACACCGTATGTAGCTGCTGCTGATCGAGTGGTATCTTTATTAAAAGAAAATGAGTATTCTGTTAAACGCATTAGTGGGATAGAAGACAAAATTCCATCATCATTTACAGAAAGAATCTTTTCTGGAAGCTATCCCGAAATACGGGAGAAATATTATTTCCCTGATGGGACCCCGAGCTCAGCCATTGTAGACGCGCATTATGATGCGACTGTAGAGCAGTCTGATGCTCGTATTGGGAGAATTTTAGACACACTAAAAAATAATGATTTGTATGACGATACTATTACATTCATTTTGTCTGATCACGGTGAATCTCTGACTGAACACGGGATCTATTACGACCACCATGGTCTCTATGATGAGACAACCCACGTCCCACTATTTATTCGATCTCCGGAAGGAGTGTCAGATACTGTCAATGAATTAGTGCAGATAACTGACATTGCGCCGACCATTGAATCGTATATCGGTGCTGAGCGACTAAACACAGACGGAAACTCTCTGCTGCCAGCTATTACTGGAGGCCAATTCACCGGATATCAGCATATACTGGCAGAAGAAGCACATACGACACGACGCCGGGTGATCCGGTCGGATGAGTCAAAACTAATATATTCACTGAACAGCGAAACAATCTGTCGGTACTGTGGTATTCAGCATGCACAAGAAACTGAACTCTATAATCTAACAGAAGATTCGGGAGAGACGACAAATATCGCGGCGGAGAATTCCGAAGAAATTGATTCACTTCGTGAATTCGCTGAGAAGAAAGCAACAAAATATCAAAATGATTGCCCTACGACTACTAGTTCAGAAGAGAAGCAATATGATGATGAAGAGAAAATTCATGAACATCTTGAAGCACTCGGCTATCGGTAATGCTGTGTTATAATCACTGTATTTAAAAAATTTTATGATAAATCAGTCTATTGAACATTCGGTAGAGGTACCGTCATAGCGTCTTGGCGAGCCTCTTAATATTGTTGAGCGGAATAAGAGAATCATTTTCGGGAACTAACGATACCAGAACCGCGAACGCAGGGCGGAGTCCTGCGTTCGCTTGGTGGTCGAGTAGGATGTCCCTACCATCCATCGCTGCCAGCCTTTGTCGCGGATAACTGCGTTGTTCGCTACTGCGAGCGGTCGTGAGCCGCGATGTAGGACGAGATAGTCAATTTCATCAGCAACAATCTCGTATCCGGTGTGCCAATCCTGGAAACCATTGTCTGTAGCCACTGATCGCAGATCCTCCGCGTTCCGGCGACGACCCGCAGTCCAGTCTTTGTGTCGTTTTCCCGGTTGATACAGCAGTGTACGTCAAGCACTGCCAACGACTCTGTATCGGCCAATGTTGTCGCCTTGATCGTCCTCACACTGCTTCCGTTCCGCTGGCGGTAGTACTGGGACGCCTGTTCCCGCTCAAAGAACCTGTTGTCGAGTGCCGCATACCCAGAGTAGCGGAATTGCTGTGCTGAGACGCGCAGCAACGCCCGCCAGATGTACATTGCGTGCCGGTCAAAGGAGTGGTAGAACGTCGTTGGATCGGACATGGCTTCGGGCGCAGATTGAGCCGGTCGCACACGTCAGGCATGAGACTCAACCGGTCAACCAGCTCGCCGTAGCTGTGTCCTTCCTCCTTCGGGACACAATGTGCGACGATATGCGTCTCGCGGGGAGGCCCGCCTGACTCGGGCTCCCCCGCGTGAGTTCCCAACGCTTGTTTGGCTACACGAATACATTCTCAACGAGGCTAAGTAATTCGACTGGCATAATCGACTTCTCAGCCTCGTTTTAGCGATCAGTTACGGTTTAATTCCGACGCCATCTTCAATCTTCAATCTTCAATAGAGGAGAATCAACAACTGAAACGTGGTTACAAACCTTCACTGCCTAGCACAATACTATTAACTAAACCCAACCGAGTTGGCAAGTATTACTGTGCTATCTCATGGTAATCTCGGAGTCGTTTCAGCACGTCAACAGTTAGGGCATCCTCGGTTTCGTACTCCCCATCTAAGTTGTCGGCGATTTCGCCGACCTTTTTTCTCATCCGGTTCTCAGCGTAGTCGCTATCTGCGAATGCAGGAACATTCATCTCGACTCTGACACCGGAGTCGTCGTCCTTGATTGTGATGTACCATGTGGTCGCGTTCCGGACCGGGAATACTGACTGTCCGAACTCATTTTTCGCCCGGAGCGTACTCTCGGTGTAATTAGTGATCTTCCAGCCGCTTGGCACTATGACTTCTTGCCATATTACCAGTGGTGGTGCTACGTTGAAGTTGATACTCACTTTCATCGGTCATCCTCCTTCGTGATGAGGGCGGTTTCCAATACAAGTGCTTTTGTCCCGAAGTTTAGATATGACCGGATAGCCTCGCTTGGTTTAGAGACGATTGGTTCGCCGTGCATGTTGAACGAGGTGTTGATGAGAGTGGGAATGCCGGTCCGTTCGCGGTACTCCGCAAGAATCTTGTGATAATATGGGTTGACATCTTTCCGAATGATCTGAGGACGCGCGGTCCCATCGACATGGACGGCCCCTGGCGAGCGCTCCTGCATCTCCTCAGTGCAGTCGAACGTAATCGTCATAAAGTCAGCTGCAGGACAACTATCTCGGTCGTATTCGAGATAGCACTCGTCAGCGTACTCCGCCAGCGTTACTGGGGCAAACGGCATGAACTCCGTCCTGTCAAGGTGGTCATTTAGCCACTTTATCGAGGTCGGATCTGTCGGTTGGTACAATATTGAGCGATTGCCGAGCGCGCGCGGGCCGTACTCCATGCGCCCCGTGAATAGGTTGACCACTTCCCCATCGGCGAGTAGATCGGCAGCCTTTGCCGCCACCTCTTCTCGGTCGTCTCCCCATTCTATCTCGTAACCCGGTGGCAGATCGACACGCTCGATTGCCCGCTGGACTTCCCCATTATCGTAGGACGGTCCCAAGTATACATTCTTGAGGCGGTTGGGTCGAAACTGCTGGGTATGTTCGGCCCACACGTCGAGTGCTGCACCGAGACCTAGTCCACCGTCTCCCATATTTTGATGGATGAAGATACCCTCTACCGATTTCGATTCGTAGACTCGCTGGTTCACTTTTACATTCGCGACGACGCCACCTGCCAGTGCCACATTTCGATAACCAGTCATGGAGACCGCTGCGTCGACCATCTCGGCCACGACCTCTTCGGTACGCTCTTGAAGTGCTCGAGCTACCTCGGGCGGTTCGTACTCTCCGACAATCCGTTTCAACTCAATGACCTGCTGTTCGTAGTCTTTTTGTCCGTGTTCGCGAATGAATGTGTTCACTATGTCGAACCCGTCAACCCTGATAATATCGGCCAATTTGGTCTCCAAGTCGGGTGGGACTTCCTCGCAGTACGGTGCCATTCCCATGAATTTCCCGGCGTGTTTGGCACTTTTAAACCCGAAGACCGTTGGCATCAGCGACCAGATCTTACCGAGCGAATCGATCCTCAGTCGATCACATCGGGTTAGTGGAAGTGTCCGCTCGGAGAAGATGTGCAACCATCCCGAGCTGACAACGAGCTAAAGGAAGAACATCTGCTTAATTTTGTCGTCAACAACCTCGAAGAGGAACTTCCGGTTGACCTCGGAGAGAACGTTGAGACCACGACGGAGGAACTCTATGAGGTTCTCGCCGGCGCCAGCGCCGGCGGAACCTCGATCAACCACATCTGCGAGAAGACCAATGAATCACCCCACGCCAATACCGTCCGTGGATATCTCACCGATCAATTCGATCTTGACGCCGTTGAATCGGTTGGAGATACACTCCTCCAGCGAGATACGCTTGAGACGCTGCCTGATCGACCGGTGGAGGTCTGTACCGACCTCCACCTTGATCCGTACTACGGCGACAAGGAAGAAACAGAGGCACTGTACTCCTCGAAAGCGAAACGCGGTACCACGTCATTTCATGCCTATGCAACGCTGTACGTCCGAGTGCGAAACAAACGCTACACACTGGCGGTTCGCCAGCTGACCGCTGGCGAGACCACCGGTGATATCCTCGGTGAGTTCCTCGAACTGCTTGACGGCCTTGACCTCGCCGTCAAGGCCGTCTACCTCGACCGTGGATTCTACAACAGCACCTGTCTCTCCCTGCTATCCGCGTATAACTACGCCTACGTAATGCCGATCATCAAGTGGGGCGAA